>CAKUYG010000054.1 GCA_934702165.1 uncultured Bacteroidales bacterium
ATAGGCTCACACCTGGAAAGGGGAAGTGCCTCAGAATGCCGTGTGGAGCAGGTTGGGTGTCCAGGTGGGAGCGGAAATCCCGGAATCGGCTCACACCTAGTGCCGTCGGGTGTCAGGTGGTGCTGCCAGTTCTATGTACGGGACGGACAAAAGCCACTTCCTTGTGTGACCTGCCCGGCACAAATTCATCCCTCCTCTCCATTATTTGAAGAAAAGTTGTTAGTTTTGTGCAAAGCACGAAGGTTCGCCTGGAATCCTGCTGGCGGTCATGGTGCTGACGGGGAACAGGTGGACATACAGGAAAATCCAGAAAGGACTCCGGAAAAGAACTTCATATGACAGGTAAATTCAAAACAACATCTGAATATTTCAAAATGCCGCTGTGGAAGTGGTCTCTACTTCTTGTAGCCGGCTTATTGTTGACTTTTGTGGCTTATGGGCTGGTTGGCGGGATGGGGAGTTTTGGGGGTGGTGTGACTGTCAATATCTGCTTTTCGCTTGTGGAGGGCGCTGGAATGCTTGGGTTTTATGCCTGTTGGAGCAGGTTGACTGAAAAGCAATGGCCATCAGACCTGTCACTGGCCAAGGCTTCCAAAAACATCGTGACAGGCATTGGAATCGGGGTCGCATATTTCTGTGTGGTCACCGGCATACTTGCCGCCTTGGGACATTACAAGGTGATGAGCGTGAATCATTGCTGTATGGATTTGCTGGTGAGTTTCTTCTCCTGCCTCGTGGTGGCTTGTGGCGAGGAGGTGATATTCAGAGGTGTCCTTTTCCACATGATAGATAAGAGATTCAACACATGGGCGGCGCTGTCGGTGTCCGGGCTTTTGTTCGGATTGGTACATCTCTTGAATCCCGGGGCCACGCTTTGGAGTGCTGTCGCGATAGCCGTTGAGGCTGGATTTCTCCTTGGCGCTGCCTACAAGTGCTCCGGAGCCCTCTGGCTTCCGATCGGCATTCATTGGGCCTGGAATTTTACGGAGGGTAACATCTTTGGCTTCAATGTCTCAGGTGGATCTGATGGTATAAGGCTTTTTGTGCCTGAGATCAGCGGACCGGACTTGCTGACTGGGGGAAATTTCGGCCCTGAGGCCTCGATTGTGGCCGTTCTCCTTGGCCTTGTCCTTACAGTTGCGTTCCTTCGCCACTTTCGCTTTCATTCCGTAAGGGCTATTTGATTTTGACAAAGTGAAGATTAAAGTGGGCAGCATCCTCCCGCCTGCAAGATGTGCTCTGCGGAGAACAGTTGTCTGTAGGCTTTGGCTTTAAGGCCTATGGCAAGCGGGTAGGCGCGGGACGTGGAGGGCATGCGGTAGAGTCTGAGGCTGCGCTGTCCTGACTGCACCGGGACGCAGCTCCCCACCAGCGGCTGCTGGCAATTGAAGTGGGCGGAGAGAAGTTCGGCGGCTTTCTGGCCCGTCGCAACTATTGCCCCGCACTGCGGCAGACGTTTCAGGAGGGCATCGATGTCTGTCGCTTCTTCGATCTGGAGGAATTTGTCTGAGGCGTTGTCCTTGAGCCTCACGACTTTGCGGGCTGTGTCGTATAGTGCGATCCCTTTCTCGGAACAGAATGCCTTGATTTTCCCCAGATCGAATTTCTTCTCTCCGGGTAGGATGAAATGTGCTTTGTCACCGAAAAAGATGAGGCCGAGGATTCTCCAGAAGTCGTTGTTGAAATTGGGATAGTAAAACTCCATGCTCCAGCGGCGTGGCTGTGGCGGGAAACTGCCTAGCAGCAAGACCTTGGCCCCCTCAGGGAGAAAAGGCTGGAACGGATGTGATTCTATTCTCATCTCATGGACTTAGCCGAGCTTCTTGTACTCCGAGAACGCCTGCCCGACCTTGTCTCCGAGCTGCACGTAACCGTGGTGAACAGGGTCGAAGACTATGAGCCGCATCTTCTCGATATCTGGCAGTCCGTCCTCGGCGAGGTACTTCTCATCCACGCGGACTGCGAGAATGTCCCCCACGAGGAAGAACCCTGTGCTGCTCGGGTCGATTTTCCTGGACACCCGGCATTCGAGGGTCATCGGGAAATCGGTGAACACCGGGGCGTTCACTTTCTCTCCCTTGACGGCTGTCCATCCGGTCCGGCTGACCTTGTCGGCCACTTTCCGTCCGCTGACGTTGCCCACATAGTCGGCTGCCGTCATGGTCTGGGCGGTCGCGAAAGCCACCGTGAACTCGTCGTCCCTCTCAAGGTTGTCTGTCGTGGCATGCACGCCCATCGATATGAATATCTGCCCAGCGTCCCACTGGCCGCCCCAGGCTGCGTTCATCGCATTCGGTGTCCCGTCCTTGTCGTAGGTGCCGATGATGAGCACCGGCTGCGGGAGCACCCATGGTTTCGGATCAAAAGTTTTCATATTCTTCTCGTTTTAAAAGCATGGCAAATATACAATAAACTGGACATAAGAAACATTGTCGTCTCTTTAATATTTGTTATATTTGCGGTAATAATTACCGCTATGGCAACAAAAATTAAAAAAATATTAAGTTTGGTCCCACAAGATTCGCTGCTGTTCTCCTCATGGCTTGCAGAACAAGGCATAGACAGAAAGGAGCAGACTCTTTATGTCAGGAGTGGATGGCTTGAGAGGGTTGCAAATGGCGTATATAAATTTGAAGGCAGTGCATCGTCTCTTTATGTTGCAGTCGCATCATATAATGCGCAGCTTGGAAAGAGGTGCCATGTAGGGGCATCATCAGCGTTGGATCTGCGTGGCTACTCTCATTTTGTTGCTATGGGCAAACCTCTTGCGTACCTATTTACATCATCAGAACAAAGGCTTCCTGCTTGGATTCTTAAAGTAGAATGGGATAGGGTCATAAGATATTTCACTACATCCGTATTCAGCGACGGAACAGGACTTGAAGAATATGATTACCGCAGTCATAAACTTCTTATTTCCAGCCCGGAACGGGCGTTTATGGAATGTCTGCATCTGGCACCGTCAAGCTACTCTTTGATGGATGCCTATTACATTATGGAGATGCTGACTACATTAAGGCCAAAGCTAGTTCAACAACTATTGGAGGAATGTTCCTCAGTTAAGATCAAACGTCTGTTCCTGTATATGGCGGAGAAATCCGGGCATCAATGGTTCAATGCTCTCAATGTCTCAAAAATAGATTTGGGCAAGGGAGATCGGCTGATAGCCCCGGGTGGAAAATATATAGGAAAATACGGGATAATAATTCCATCAGAGTTGGCAGAATATGAATAACGAATATGCAAAGAAGGTGGAAATCCTCTTAAGGATGATGCCGCTTGTTACAGAAGAAGGTGTTTTTGCTGTCCATGGTGGCTCGGCAATAAATTTGTTTGTAAGCAATCTGCCTCGATATTCGGTGATATAGATTTGACATACATTCCATTGGAGGATAGAGCCTCCAGCATAGCTCATATCACCGAACACTTGAGAGCTGTCGCGGAGAACGCGAAAAAGGCATTCCGTGGAATACACATTGTTGAGAAACCGGAAACCAGCAAGTTGCTATGTGAATACCAAGGACGGCAAATAAAGATAGAGGTCAATCAGACTAAACGAGGTATCGTAGGAGGTGATGTGATCCGGAAATCGGTATGCGAGAAAGCGCAAGACGAATTCGGGTTGTACTGTGAAACTGACATCGTCCCGATGACTTTGCTATATGGAGGTAAGATTGCGGCGGCATTATCACGCCAACATCCGCGAGACTTGTTTGACGTTAAGTATATGGAATATCCGATAGCCGACACAAGAGAAGGCTTGCTGTTCTGTCTGCTTGGCAGCGACCGCCCGATACACGAATCTTTTGCTCCAAGTCTGATTGATCAGCACGATGCTCTTGCAAACCAGTTTATTGGTATAACGCCGTTTGTTCTACGTTGCATTGACTAGAGCCATGAATCGCGTTTATATCATTGCAGCAGGGCTCGTCACAGTTTCTTGTATTCCGAGAACGCCTGCCCGACCTTCTCTCCGAGCTGTACATAGCCGTGGTGAACAGGATCGAAGACGATGAGCCGCATCTTCTCTATATCCGGCAGTCCGTCCTCCGAGAGGTGCCGCCGATTCAAGTGAATGGTGCAACACTCGAGTGGTAGATGGCAAGGAAGTATGACAGGGCAGACGCACAAAAAACGGCCGGAGATGCAATACCCCCGGCCGCTACGAAGTTGAAAACTACTCCTTCGGAGTGGTGAACTGATCTGAGTAGAACTCTCCCTCGGGTTTGCCGTCGGCGTCCACTGCCACATCCCATACTATGTAGCCGGCGCTTCCGGGCTCTTCTTGTCGCAGGATGGAAGGAGCGCTACTGCGAGCGCGGCGCAGGAAAGCGTCGCGAAAAATCTGTTCATTTTCATCTTGATTGTGTGGATTATTTACCCTGTTTCACTGTGTTCAAAGTGTCTTTCTGGGCCTTGTAGCCCAGTTTCTCGATGGCCTTGGCGAGGGTCTCCGGGCTGGTCTTGGCGGGGTCGTAGGTCACCGTGATGGTCTGCTTGTCCAGAGAGACCGTCAGGTCCTTGACGCCTTTCTCGAAAGCTATGTTCTCGTTGACCTTCTTGACGCAGTTGTTGCACCTGAGGTTGGTCAGGAATGTGACTTTCTCCGGCTTCGCCGTTGCGGCGAGAGCTGAGACCGCCATAAGGGCGGTGAGCATGATTGTGATTATCCTTTTCATATTCAAAATCAATATGTTTTCCAGATTGTGAAACGTACTCCGGCATAGATCTTCGCACCCATTATCGGGCCCCATACCTGGCTGGCGTCAAAAGACCGTTCGCCCGGAGCCGAAATGATGACGTTTTTCTGCCTGAATCCGCCGAGGTTCTCGCCCCCTATGTATATGTCCCAGCCTTTCATCCTGCGTGTGACTTGAAAGTAGAGCAGGGGATAGGCAGGCGTCCTGCCGGAGGCATACAGCAGCTCTCCGTCAGAGGAGCGGAGAGCGCGCATGAAATCATACACTTCGCTCGGGCCGTTGAGGGAAACTGTCCCGTCGAAAATCCAGCGGCTGAGCCTTGTGGAGTACTGGAGATTGAGGACGGCCTTGTAGCGGCTGATCATCGGCCTGTCAATGAGGCCTTTCCCCTCGTAGCTGGCCTTGGCGAGAGTGTAGCGGAAAGTGGTGTTGACGGTAAAGCGCTCCAGCGGCTCCAGCGCGAGGTCGGCCTGGATGTTGTCCGTATAGGAACGCCCTCCGGCGATGGACGAGAGCTTGTTGAGGTGTACTTCGCTGTCGGTGAAATCGATTATCTGCTGCTCGGTGAACTCGCTGTGGAAGAAGTCGAGGCTCAGGTAGTCGGAGGAGCTGCCGCCGAAGTACCAGGTGGCGTTGCCCCCTGCTGTCCAGGCGTCTTCGAGGGTGTGTTCGGAGAGGTCTCCTATGAATGCCTTGCCTGTGGAGAGGATGCCGATATTGTCGCTGACGGGGGTGGAGAACCTCAGGCCGCGTCCGCCGTTCGCCCGGAAAGTGAAGTGCCCGCTCGGACTGTACTTCAGCGTCAGGCGCGGGGTCATCCGGATCCCGGCACCCGTGTAGGCATCTGCCCTCAGGCCGAGGATGGCGGAGAAGATCTCCTCGTTGTGGAAAGTGTACTCCGCATACGGGCCCGCGCTTGCGAGAAAACTCTTCCCGGAGAAGGCCCCGCTGAAGCGGGAGAGCTCCTCATCGTACCAGTCGGCGATGCCGCTTGCCCCGACGGTGAACTTGTTGTGCTCATCTATTTCGTCCTGGTAGAGGAGACCGAGGTATGCACTGTGCTGCTTTGCCCCATAGAGAGCCTCCCCGAAGCGGGAATCCATCTTCTGGAAACTGTAGTCTGAGACCAGGGCCACGCTTCCGGCCCGTCCCGCCGGTGTGCCGGCCTTGAGGTAGGCTCCGAAAGAGCGGTTGGCGATGTCCGAAGTCCATGCTCCCGGCATATCGGAGCCGTGCATGAGCTGCCCTCCCTGACGGGAGTCGTTGACCGCCCGTACCCCGAAACGCACCGCAGTGCCGTCGCCCTTGAAATACAGCCAACGGTTGGCAAGATTGAACTGGAGTTGCCTCGGGTCGTCGGCAAATCCGTCCCCGTTGCCGTCCATGGCCATGAAGTTGCCGGAGACATGGCCCATGAGGGCCGTGCTCCACTTTTCCCCCATCTGGAGAGATGAGACTATATTGAAGTCCGTCTTGGTGTCGTTCATCACGGATGCGTTGACGAAGAGGGGCTTCTCGTCGGTCGGCTTCTTGTGCTCGATGTTGATGGCCCCGGTGATGGACTCGCTCCCGTTGACTACTGACGTTGCTCCCTTGGCTATCTGGATGCTCTCCATCCACGGCCCCGGGATGTATGATAGGCCGAACGGGGCGGATAGACCTCGCATCACCGGTCTCGCCTCGTCAAGCATCTGGGTGTAGATGCCGCTAAGGCCCAGAAGCCTTATCTGCCGGGCCCCCGTGACAGCGTCCGAATACCCCACGGTGACGCTCGCCGAGTTTTCGAAACTGTCGGCAAGGCTGCAGCAGGCAAGTTTCTGAAGCCCCGCAGAAGAGATTACCTCTGTGCGGATGTCCTTGCCCTTGGAGAGATATGTCCCGCTCTGCCGGGCTGTGGATACAGCCACTTCGAGCGAGTCAGTCCAGCCCTTGTACAGCCCGGTGGTGTCCGGCATCTGCGCGGATGCGGTCAAGGCACTGGCCAATATGCAGACGGTTGATAATACGCACTTCATATCCGCAAATATAAAAATTTTTATTTGCGGCAGGCTGAAGCTGCGCAAAAACTTACAGCCTGATGTCGAACCCTGCAACAACTGTCGCCCCCGGCATCGGGTAACCTGCGTTGATTTCGTACTTTTGCGCGAGCAGATTTTCCCCTCTTGCCCAGAGCTCCAGCCACTTGTTCACCTTGAACGAGCCGCGCAGGTTCCAGAGCAGGAAGTCCTCCTTCTGCACAGGTGAATTCGAGGTGTAGAGGCCCGCGACGTACTGAAGCCCCGTGGAGACGCTCCAGCGTCCTTCCGTCCAGTTCGCTCCCGCGTAGGCCTTGTGCTCCGGGGCCGCGATGACAGGATTCTTCATGTGCAGGTAGCTGTAGTTGGCGTTGACTGACCAGACCCTGTTTATCCTCCATGCCGCCTGAAGCTCGGCTCCGTTGTTGTGCAGTTCGCCTGAGTTCTGGTTGAGCATCCCGGCTCCTGAAGGATTCGGGAGGGTCTGGATTATATTTTCCGCGTCTATGTGGAAGAGATTCAGCCCATAACTGAACCTGCCGCCGAGGAGTTTCTGGCTAAGAGCCAATTCATAGTTCCAGCTGCTTTCCGGCTTGAGGTCCGGGTTCTGCGGAGGGAACATGTACATTTCCCTCAGGATAGGGTAGCGGAACCCCTTGGCCACCGAGGCCTTCAGCTCGATGTGGTGCGGCAGGTGCAATGCGGCTCCGGCCTGCGGCACCCATTCTGTGCCCAGACGTGAGTGGTGGTCGGCACGCAGGCCCGCGTTGAGTGTCACCAGGCCTGCGATGTGCTGGCGGATGTCGATGTAGGCGGCGAGTTCCGTCTCGTGTTTGTCCACCAGAGACTTGTCGTCCTGCATCTGATAGTCGTTCCAGGCCTTTCCTCCGTAGCGGAACCAGTCAGCCCCGACGGTGGTGCGGTTGCCCTCGAAGAGCACCGCGCTCTGGTAGAGGGAGACTCCCATCATGTCATCGTACGACTCGAAGGTGTACGGGTCGATTATGATGACGTCGGCCGCGTGCCCGTCGCCTATGCTGTGCCTTCCCCAGTTGTAGAAGAAACTCAGCGCTCCGGAGGTCTTGCCGTATTCATTGCGGGCCGAGAACGATGTCATGCCGCGTGTGATGCTCTGGTCGGCATCGATGAGAGGGGCGCTGACCGGTCCCGGGCAGGAGGCGTCGAAATGCGTAAGGTCAATGTCGGCGAGGAGTTTCCAGTTGCGGCTGAGCTCATAGCCAAGTTTGCCGTAGCCTCCGTATTGGGTGAAACCCATGTTCTCGCGGTGTCCGTCCGTGCGGTTGTAGGAGGCAGTGAGGTTGGCGCTGAATCTGCCGCTCTTGAGCATGGCTCCCGCTTCGGTCTCCAGAGTGTTGTACGAACCGTAGCCGCTGTGCAGCCTGACTTTGAACCCGTCACCCTCCGGCTGGCGCGTCACGATGTTGACCACGCCGCCCATCGCGTTGGAACCGTACAGCACCGATGCCGGGCCGCGCAGTACCTCCACTTTCTCCGCGAGCAGGCTCTGGTATGAGTCGGCTATCGGATGGCCGAATATGCCGGCGTACTGCGGATGTCCGTCTATGAGCACCATCATCCTGGCGCTTCCCCCGCTCAAGCCGCGAAGAGACATCCCGCCGGCTGCACCTCCGGAAACCCCGTAACCCATGATTCCCCGGGCTGTGGTGAAAAGTCCCGGGATCTGTTCTGTGAGCACAGGCAGCAGCGACGGCTGCATGGACTGCTCTATCTCTGTCCTGTCCACCACCGATACGGTCTGGGACAAGTGTCTGACATCCACTTTGTTGCGCGTGCCGGTAACTACGGCTTCGTCTATAGGGAAAGTTCTCAGGCTGTCGGCCTGTCGGCCTGCTGCGCCCGTCGGGGTGAGCAGGTACAGTGCCGCCCCCACGGAAATGATCAATTTTGTACTCATGCCGCAAAGATAGGCATTTCCGCAGAATTGGCTTATATTTGCCTTTCGTATGAAATCTCTCAAGGAACTCTACAAGATCGGGCGCGGCCCTTCGAGCAGCCATACTATGGGCCCGCAGAAGGCGGCGATGCTCTTCGCCGCGCGCCACCCGGAAGCCGCCTCGTTTGAGGTCACCCTCTACGGAAGCCTTGCCGCTACAGGCAAGGGGCATCTCACCGATGTGGCCATCATCGATGTGCTCAAGGCGGCGGGGGCATCGTCATCCCCGGACGGGCAGACCCCGGTGGCGATAGTGTGGAAGCCTGAGGTCTTTCTGCCGTACCACCCCAACGGGATGAAGTTCGTCTCGCGTGACCCGTCCGGCGAACCCACCGACGAGTGGACGGTCTACAGCATCGGGGGCGGCACCATCTCCGAAGGGGAGGGTTCGCTGATAGGGGAGGGCCCCGACATCTACCCCCTCTCCACCATCTCCGACATCATGCAGTGGTGCAAGGACACCGGACGCAGCTACTGGGAATACGTGGAGCAGTGCGAGGGCCCGGAGATCTGGGACTACCTCTCCACAGTCTGGGCTGCCATGAAGGCATCGGTCGAGGCCGGGCTGAGCAACGAGGGAGTGCTCCCGGGGCCGCTTCACCTCTCCCGCAAGGCGGCCACCTATTATATAAAGGTGTCGGGATACAAGGCCAACCTTCAGACCCGGGGCCTGGTGTTTTCTTATGCCCTCGCCGTGAGCGAGGAGAACGCCTCCGGCGGCACAGTGGTCACAGCTCCTACCTGCGGGGCGAGCGGGGTGATGCCGGGAGTCCTGTACCATATATGGAAAGGACACACATTCAGCGAGAAACGCATCCTGCATGCCCTTGCTACCGGGGGGCTTTTCGGCAATGTGGTCAAGTGCAACGCCTCCATCTCCGGGGCCGAAGTCGGGTGCCAGGGCGAGGTAGGCGTGGCCTGTGCCATGGCTTCAGCCGCCACATGCCAGCTTTTCGGGGGCACGCCGCGCCAGGTCGAATATGCTGCCGAGATGGGACTTGAACACCACCTCGGGATGACCTGTGACCCGGTATGCGGCCTGGTGCAGATCCCCTGCATCGAGCGCAATGCCATGGCCGCTGCGCGCGCCTTGGACTGCAACCTCTATTCCGCTTTCTCCGACGGCTTCCACCGTGTATCCTTCGATGAAGTGGTGAGCGTCATGAAGCAGACAGGCCACGACATCCCGTCCCTCTACAAGGAGACAAGCGCCGGTGGCCTGGCTACCAAGATGCTTGTTTAGTCGTCCTGTCCCTCGATGGTCTGTATCGTGCCGTCAGGGTTGTAGTGCAGTTCGCAGACTTTGAGGCTTCGCAGACAGTTGACTCCTCCCGAAGGGACGCTGTCGTGGTGGAAGAGCCACCACTTTCCGCCGTACTCCGCGATGCTGTGGTGAGTTGTCCAACCCACTACCGGGGTCATTATCACACCCTTATATGTGAATGGCCCTAAAGGGCTGTCGCCGATGGCATAGCACAGCAGGTGGGTGTCTCCGGTGGAGTAGCTGAAATAATATTTACCCTTGTATTTGTGGAGCCATGCGGCTTCGAAGAAGCGGCGTGAGTTGTCGCCTGCGAGCAGCGGCTGTCCTTTTTCGTCAAGTATCTGCACGTCCTGCGGCTCCCCGGCAAACTGGAGCATGTCCCCGCTCAGGCGCACCACCTTCGGACAGAGGGCGGGTTCAGCATCGGCCGGGAGGGTAGAACCCGTGTCCAGCGCCTTGTTGTCCCGGTATCTCTGGAGCTGACCGCCCCAGATGCCGCCGAAATACATATAGTGCACACCGTCCTCCTCAAAGACGCAGATGTCTATCGAGTAGCTGCCCCTCATCGGGTCGCTCTGCGGTGTGAACGGGCCGCACGGGTTGTCAGCCACGGCCACTCCGATGCGGAATATGTCGTTTTTGTCCTTCATCGGGAAATACATGTAGTACTTGCCGTCTTTGCGCGCCACGTCGCAGTCCCAGAGCTGACGGCCGGCCCAGGCGATTTCCTCCCTTCGCAGCACGGCCCCGCTGTCCTTGACCGGAGAAGTCATCGGATCCGGGCCGTCGAGGGTGAGTACATGGTAGTCCTTCATGTCGTACTCGCTGCCGAAATCATCGTCCGGAATCCCGGACTCCCAGTCATGCGAAGGGTAGATGTAGAGTTTGCCGTCGAAGACGTGGACGGACGGGTCGGCCATGTAGTCTGATGGCCACAGGTATCTTTTCTTAGACATTGTTTTTGTGTTTTGCTTCTATCGCTTTGTTTATTTCATCCATTTTCTCATCGCTGAGCTCGTATTTGCTGATGATGAACATCGCCAGGACGAGCAGCAGCGCCGGTATCACGCACACCAGCCAGAGGATTCCCTGCTCCGCGAGCGGGGTCTGGGTGGAGTTGGCGGCGTTGAAGCCCACGACCGAGAGCACCAGTCCCGGCACCACTCCGCCGAGAGCCATCCCGGCCTTGAAGAATATGCCTGTGAGAGCGTTGACAATGCCGGCTATGCGTCGCCCGGTAGTGTATTCCCCGAACGCCACAACTTCAGGCACCAGGGCCCACATGTAACCGGTGGCCACTATGATGCCGGTGGACTTTACGAACTGTGCCAGGTACACTATCCACATCTGCGAGCGCAGCGCGGGAACCATGGACACCAGATAGAGCATTGCCATGCCCACCATGGCTACGGAGAGGAAAATGAAGAACATCCCCTTCTTTCCGGCCTTTTTCTTGATGGCGGGTACCATGGGCATGAATATGAATGCCGGGATGGAGCCGAGTCCCATGAACAGGGACATCTGGGCAGTGGTCGAGTGGATGTTGTACTGCATATAGTATGAGCCGGCCGCGTTGCTCACCGACATCATCGCGAAGGCGGTGATGAAAAAACAGGCCAGCACCCTGAGCGGGCGGTTGCGTCCGAACTCGGCCCAGAGGTCCGAAACCTTGACGTTGGCCGTCTCCTTCTCATCCATCACCACCCTCTCGCGGGTCTGTGAGAAGCAGAAGAACAGGAACGCGAGTCCCACGAGCGAGTACACCAGCATCGTCATGAACCAGGCGTGTCCGTCAGCCGGCATGGCCTGTTCTCCGACCATCTGCGAGCCCTTGGCGAAACTCTTCACCAGGGCCGGAATACCCATGGACACGGCGAGGCCGCCGAGGTTGGCCATGAACATGCGGGTGGAGGTGAGCACCGTGATCTCATCGGTGTCACGGGTGAGCGAGGAGTTGAGGGCGCCGTATGGCACGTTGACGAGCGTGTAGCACATCGACATCCCCACGTATGTGATGTATGCGTAGAGCAGGGATCCGGAGAAACCGTTCCAGAAGCAGAGCACGGCGAACGCCGTGAGAGGTATGCCTCCGAAAATCAGGTAGGAGCGGTATTTGCCGAACTTCGGGTTGTGCTTGTCCACGAACGCGCCCACGATAGGGTCCCAAAGCACGTCCACTATCCGGACGATGAGGAACATCACCGCAGCGACTGCCGGGTCGAGCCCGAAAACGTTGGTGTAGAAGAAGAG
>CAKUYG010000055.1 GCA_934702165.1 uncultured Bacteroidales bacterium
GGACGGTAGTGGTCTTCAGTCAGGCGCTCGTTCCAGAAGAGGAACTGGGCAGGGCTGTAGTAGATGACGGCGAGCGCAAGCCGGTGCGCGAAGCTCGTCTGCAGAGTCTTGCGGGCGAATCCGGGGGTGAAGTCCCCGGCGCCGATGGTGTATCTGGTGTACGGAAGCATAGTGGAATGGTCGGCGTTCGGCTCCTGCTCCGTGCCGTGGATTCCCTCCTGGGTGAGAAGGTTAGGCCACTTGCGGCTGAGCCCGTCAGGGCGGTAGGCGTCGTGGATGTCCACAAGAAGGTGGTATTTTGCTGCTTTTGCCACGAGCTCCTCCGTCCATTCCTGCCACTCCTGCGTGCCCACGTTGACAAAACCCGGTTTGATGCCTTTGATTCCCCATTTCTCATAGAGAGGGAAAATCTCGTCGGCATATCTCTCACAGCCCTCATGGTTGACATACAGGAAGATGCCGACATTGTGCTCCTGGCCGTACTTTATGATGGCCTGCAGGTCGAGGCCCGGGTGGCCCGGGCGTGGCTCTCCGGTGGACGGGTTGGTGACGTTCACCTTGCCCGGATAGGATTCCTGGGAGAATGCCTTGCCGTACCATCCCCAGTCGAAGATCATATAGTCTATGCCCATGGACTCGCAGTAGTCTATCATCTTGTAGGCTTCCGGGGTGGAGATGGTGGTCTCGCGCATGGCGGTGCCTGGCTTTATCCACTCCGTGTCTTCTATGGCGCACGGCTCGCTGAGATTGTAGGTCAGGTAATTGTTGATCATCAGGTCGCCGGGTTTGTCGGACAGGCTGATGACCCGCCAGCCGCTCGTCAGCCCGTCATCCCCCTTGGCCTCACCGCGCAGTCTGATCTTCAAGATGTTGGCGCGTCCGTAAGCTGCGTCCACATAAGCCCGAGGATAGTGGTTGCAGCCGGCTTCCATGATGGCTCCGTAGACTCCGTCCGCAGTCTTGCAGGTGAGCGGAAGTTCGCATCCCGGGGCGACTTCGGACGGGTAGACTTTGTAGTATTTGCCCTCATGTCCGTGAGATTCCCAAACTGAAGAAAACTTGGGGAATGAGAATTCCGTGTTCTCGCCCGTCAGCACGATTTTCTCAAGCCCCGGCTGGGAAGGGATCTCGTAGCGGAAGGCGGCCCCCTCATTGTAGGCCCGGAAAACTATGTCCATGCGCCGTCCCGGGTAGAGAGTCTCCTTGAGGGATACTCGCATCTCATTGTAGTTGTCCGGGTAAGAGGACTGTTCTCCGTATACGGGAGTCCATTCACTGCGGTGCTCGGAGTATTTGACATCCTCCACGGCAAGATAATGCTTCAGTTCGGCTGTTCCCCCGAGGTCGAAGCCGAGGTGGGAGGGGAGCAGGAACGGCTTGCCGTCGTACCTGATCTCGTAGAAAGGGGAGTCTCCCGGGTAGACAGGGCCTCCTGAAGGGGCCTGGCGCAGCAGGGAAAAACCTATCTCTACCTTCCCGTCGGGAGAACTGAGCTGTTGTGCGGCTGCCCCGGTGCACAGGCAGGCGAGGCAGGCCATAATCAATGTCTTATTCATAAATCAAGAATGTTCTTCTTACTGGTTCGGCTGTTTTTATAGGGTTGTCGCCTGTCCGTCCATATTGCCAGGCTACGATTGAAACTTCTACTGGATACTTGGTCTTGGGCGGCATCTTCTCGAAGACAAGATTGTCCCCCTCCACGCGTACAGGGCCGCTCTCGGCATAGAAACCGACTTTCAGCCCGCTGTCCGAGGAAGCGGCCAAAGGAATGGATTTGACCCCTTTCTTGACATCGGCGAGAGGAGTGAAATTGATATGCTGCTCCTTCCCATCCGTAAGCCGTATCGGCAGCGTGATGCGTGCCTGCTGCACGGCAGGACGATATTCGCTGTCTCCGTCGTGCTTGATGCAGAAGTCGATGAACACTTCTTTTTCTTCCCAGGTGGCCATCCTGTTCCACGAGATGGTCAAGGTCGTGTCGCTGGACACCACGGCCGGAGCAGCTATTATTTCAAGATACGGCTCTCCGGATGCATGTCCGATCGGAGTTCCAGGTTCCTGGCGGCTCCACATCTTGTGTCTCGGGCTGCCGCCGTCCACTTTGTCGTAGAAGAACGGCTTGAGGTTCAAAGTAAGCCCGTCCTCTTCAGTACGGAGCGCTGGATGGAGCTGCATGTGCGTGTTCTGCTGTTTTACGGGTTCACCTCCCTGCATGACTCCGACCAGCTGTCTCTTGAGTCCTCTGAAACGTGCACCGTACATCATGGTGGCCTGTGCCATCTCCTTGTCGAAAGTCCAGAAAGCCTCTGAAGGGTCGCCCTTGTATTTCCCGACTGGTGCGGGGCTGAATGACGGAGCCTCATCTCCTTTCCATCTTTCGACGAGCCAGCCTGTCTTGGTAGGATCCTGGTGTCCGTACTTGAGGGCCTTGCGGATAAACAGGGCTATGAAAGCGTTCTTCTCCTTGGATGTCGCGAAATGTCCTTCTCCGGGGCAGGCGAGCATCCCGAGCGGTGTCATCGGGTGCTCGGAGCGCTCCTTGAGTCCGTTGAACGCCCAGTTCTGCGCGGATTCGTATTCACCCATGGTCTCAAGGCAGGGGATTGTGTCAATGGTCCTGGAGCCCCAGATGTCCGGACAGAAGTTGCCGTCGCGGTGGTATGGCCACTGTCCGCTGGTGGAGATGCAGGCGAGAACCCTCTCCGGGCGGGATGCCGCCATGTAGTATGGTGCGCTTGCCGCTGCGGAGTGCCCCAGACCTATGATCGGGGCGGTCTCCAACTCTTTGTAGCCGGAAATTTTCGCCAGATCTCCCAGAGCCTGGTCGAGCCCCTCCCATGCACCGTCGGTGAAGTCGAAGAAGAGGTTGTAGCGGGGGCAGATCCAGAGTTCAGCTACGCCGAGGCGGCCCATCTCCTTGCGGAAGTCCTTGTCTTCGAGGATGCTGATCTCCTCCATGTTGTGCTGGGAGACGATGATGGCCTTCACCTCACGGCAGTTTTCCGGGATCCACAGATATGCCACCGGATGTTTGTATTTCGGGGCCTTGGATGTGTTGTGCAGGTCAGTCTTCCACTGCCATATTCCATCCTGGGCAGAGGCTGCCAGACAGGACAAGGCGAGGACGATAAAAGCGATTATATGTTTTCTCATAATGCTTGATTTTTATACTTCTTGATGTTCTCGGAACTTCCGGCCACCGGGACTATCCTGACTGCCGCGCCGCCGCTGTCGCGCAGGCTGAAGCGGAGAGTGTCGCCGGAAGAGACCAGATATTTTGACACGCGGACCTTGGTGCGGGTAGGGACGGACTTGTCCCCGTCGGTGTAGATCTCTGCCACGAATTTGCCCTCCGGTAGGAAGTCGAGGCTTACCTCAGCCTTCCTGCCGGCGTTGGTGATGGTGCCGATGAACCACTCGTCCCCGTGTCTGCGGGCCATGGTCGCATATTCTCCCGGTTCGCCTTCGAGCACCTTGCTCTCGTCCCAGACGGTGTAGACATCGTCAAAGAACTTGAGTTCAGGCTCATCCTGGCTGTCGGACGGCTTGTCGTACCAGTACAGGAGCTGGAGCGGGCTGTAGTAGATGGCTGCGAGCGCCAGCTGATGTGCAGGGGTCGTCTTGATGGTCTTTGAGCGCGGCACCCCGTGGGCATCCTCGTCCGCACCAAGCTTCCCGAAATCCTGGCGGTAATAGCATATCGTGTAGTCGGCCGGGCCGGCGACGTACCGTGTGAAAGGGAGCATGGTGTTGTTGAACGCGTCCGGGAACTCCTCGTTGCCTCTCACTCCCTCCTGGGTCATGAGGTTGGGCCATGTGCGGCTGACACCCGTAGGGCGGTACTCGTCATGTATGTCCACCATCAGCCCGTATTCGGCGCACTTGCGCACAGCCTCGTGCATCCATCGTGTCCACACCTGTGAACCCACCTGGACGAAGCCGAACTTCACCCCCGCGACTCCCCAAGATTTGAATAGCGGCAGGATCTCGTCGAGCTGCTGCTGGAGGGCACGCTGATTGACATAAAGGAGTACTCCGATGCCCTTGGAGCGGGCGTAATCGATCACGGCCTGCAGGTCGAGCGCGTGAGGGTTCGGGTTGCGGCGCGGGTCGAGCGTCACGGTGGTGGCGTCCGAGGCCTTGTCATATTCGAATCCGTACCAGCCGGCGTCGAAGAGCACATATTGGAGATCGTGCTTCTCGGCGAAGTCCACGACGTTCCGGCCGCCTTCTGTGGTGAGGGTCACTTCCCTCATCACCTTGCCCGGCTTGATCCATGTAGGGTTCTTGATAGCACAAGGAGGGTTGAGGTTGTAAAGAAGATAGTTGTGCTCGAGTATGTCCCCGGCTTTCTCGCCGTACATCACGAACCTCCACGGGGCATCGTAAGGTGCCACATCCTCGACCGGGCCGTACATCGCGGCCCGGATGGTGTTGGGTTTGTCGGGGGAGAGTTTGAACTTGGTGCGGACATAGTCCACTACTCCGGCCTCGCCAAGGCAGGCGAAACTCCCGTCAGGAAGTTTGAGCAGAAGAGGACGGTCCGACTCTCCGTCTCCTGGCCAGTCACACAGCGGCAGCACGGAGTATTCCGTCTGGGCGCGCGGGGTGAAGTAGGCGAGCGTCCCCTCCGGGAGGGTGTACTCGGTATACTCGTCTGTCACCTTGAAATAGCCTCCGTATATCCGGTAGCGGAAGGCCATGCCCTCATCGTAGGCCCTCACGATGAGGGAGAAAGCCTTTTTGTCTCCGGAGTTGACATCGAACTCCCAGCTGTTGTAGACATCCGGAATTTCCGCCCTCTCGCCGTATACCGGGCGCCAAGTCTCATCATGTCTTCCGAGGGCACGGACTTCTCCTATATTGAGCCCGTCAAGCATCGGCCGCCCGACTTCCAGACCGAGCGCGGAAGGCTGCACAATCGTCTTCCCTTCCCAGGAGATGCTGTATTCTATTCTTCCCGTATCATCCTTGACCGTGAGCACCCCTTTCCCGTCGGGCGAGGTCATTGTCACGGTTTCCGCCAGTGCCGGAAGACTCACCGCCGCACAGGCTAACGTCATAAGTATCTTTTTCATTTTGTGAATGTTTTTGTTCCCCATTTCTTGTTCGGCCTTGAGCCCATGTCGAGCACCAGGGTGCCTCCCTTGACCAGAAGCGAGTGCGGCACTGCGCAGTCGTCCCACCTCTCGCCGTTGAGCCTGGCGCCGCGGATGTACATGTTCTTCTCCGAATTGTTGCGGGTCAGGATCTCGAACTTCCCGCCCGGGTAGTAGTCCGGGTTGAGGGAGATGGTGATACGGTCAAACACGGGGGAGGTGAGCTCGTATGCGGGGCTGGTGCTGCATCCCCCGTCAACCTCGAAGAGTCCGATTGCCATCAGCACCCCGAGCGCCCCCATCTGTCCTTGATCCTCATCATCACGGTAACCCCCGTACGGGGTGATGTCCCCGTAGGCGGCCTTGACCTTGCGCACCCATTTCTGGCTGAGCCACGGGGCCCCTGCACGGTTGAACATGTGCGCCATCCCGGTGCCCGGCTGGTTGCCGTAGTCGGTCCAGTTGTACTGTTTCATGTCAGGATCTGAATAACGGAAGAACCCTCCCGGCTCGCTGAGCCTGAACTGCTCGTCGAGACGCTTTATATATTTGTCCCGGCCGCCGAAGAGCTCCATCAGCCCCGGCACATCTTGAGGCACAAAGTGCGAATAAATGGCCGCGTTGCTCTCGCAGAACCCGTCCTTCTCGGAAATTTCAAGCGGGTCGAAGTCCTTGAAAAACTCCCCGTCCACCCCGCGGGCGTTCATGAAGCCGACCGAAGGGTCCCAGACATTGCGGTAGTTCCGGGAGCGTGCCATGAAGAAACTGTAGTCTTCAGCCTTCCCGAGGGCCTTGGCCAGCTGGGCGAGGCACCAGTCCTGGTAGGCATATTCCAGGGTCATGGAAGCCCCTGTGGTGTGCATGGCTTTCACTCCCGGCCTGCCGTCCGGCACGTAGCCGCGCTCCTCGTAGTAAGCCATCCCTCCGGAAACTGCATCCTTGCGGTGGTCATAGCCGGCATGGTCGCGGATGCCGCCGCGGAAAGCGTTTTTGCGGAGCCCCTCGTAGGCTAGGGCGGCATCATATCCGCGGATGCCCTTGTTGTATGCGGCTGCGAAGACGCTCACTGCCGGGTCGCCGATCATCACGTATGTGTAGTTTCCTCCGGACGGGCCGCGCGGGATGAGGCCTCCGTTGCGGTAGTAGTCCAGCATCGTGTTGCAGAAATCGTCCACGATTTCAGGGTATACGAGAGTCCAGAGTATGTCCAGCGACCAGTGGCTGCCCCACCAGGCATCGAAGTTGTGGTGGTTGTAGAGGGGCTTCCCGTCAGGCCCGCAAGGGATTCTCCTGACCACGGGAGCGTCTCCGGTGAGATCCATATAGTGCCCGTCGGCATCGCTCACTATGTGCCTGCCGAGCAGGGCGTGCCACAGGTCGGTATACATCTTGACCTGCTGCTCGTGAGTGCCGCCGGAGACATCGATGCGTCCGAGCTTCTCGTTCCATTCGTCATAAGCCGCCTGGCGTGTGCCGTCGAAGTCCCAGCCCGGGAGTTCGGTGTGCATGTTGGCTCTGGCGTTTTCCACGCTCGTGTAGGAAATGGCCACTTTCATCAGCACCTGCTCTCCCTCTCTGGTGGCGAATCTGACTGCGAGGCCTGCGTCCTTGCCGGACACACGTGCCGGGACGGTGTTCCTGATGATGCTGCCCTCGCGCCAGCAGATGACTTCGGAGGCAGGCTTTGAGAGTTCAGCCCAGAAATAGACTGGTGTGTCTTTAGGCCTGCGGCCGGTGGCTTCCATTATTTCCCATCCGGCTATGGTGTGGTCATCCACCTGCCATACTTCAGAGTAGGAGGTCGGACCGTGGGCGAGGAAAGCCCCGCTGTCGAAGATGATCGTGCTTTCGCTGCTCTTCGGGAAGGTGTAGCGGTGCATGCCGACCCTTGTCGTGGCTGTCAGTTCGGCCGTGATTCCGTAGTCGTCCAGATGTATCTTGTGGTAGCCCGGTTTCGCGATCTCGCCTTCGTGCCTGAAAGCCGAGCGGTAGGCGTCCATGCCCAGATGACCCTTGAATTCGCCTGTCGTCGGCATCACGGCCACCCCGGACATCTGCCAGTTGTGGATGTGGCTGAAGCAGCGAACATGCAGGGAATCATACAGGTAGCCGGAACCCCAGGAGTGTGCGGTGCCGGTATCCGGGCTCAGGCTCACCATCCCGAAAGGGAGCGAGGCCGAGTCGAAGAAGAACCACCGTGAACGGTGGCTGTCGATGAACGGGTTGACCTTGTCCACGTACCCCTCCCCGGCAAAGGCCGGCAGGGCTATGGTGAGACAGGCGAGGGAATATAATAATCTTCTCATTTTATGTTGAATGAACTTTTGAGACGTATGTCAGTGGATGATGCTCCGACCATCACATCGAAGCGGCCGGGTTCGACGGTGAAACGCATGCCGGAATCCCAGAGGCCGAGGTCCTGCGGGGTGAGGGTGAATGAGACTTCCCGGCTTTCTCCCGGAGCGAGGCTGATGCGCTCGAAGCCCCTGAGCACCTTGGTGTAGGTGGTGACGCTGCTCACCACATCGTCGATGTAGAGCTGGACGACTTCGTCCCCGGCACGGCTGCCGCTGTTGGTGACTGTGCACCGGACTTCTATGCTGCCCTCGGGGGTCTGCTCGCGCGGGCTGACGGAGAGGTCGGAGTACTCGAAAGTCGTGTAGCTCAGCCCATGGCCGAAAGGGTAGAGGGCGCCCCATACGGAAGTCTCGCATGATTCGTCTGAGCCCGGCTTGAACGGGAAGGCGAAAGGTATCTGCCCCACGCTTTTCGGGAAGGTGACCGCAAGGCGTCCGCCCGGGTTGTTGTCGCCGAAGATGGTCTCGGCTACGGCCTGCCCGCAGAATTCTCCAGGGAACCAGCCGTGGATGATGGCCTTGACGTGGCGGTCGGCCCAGTTGATGGTCGATGCCCTTCCGTCGAGAAGCACCAGCACCACCGGTTTCCCGGTTGCCACGACCGCTTCCATAAGTTCCTGCTGCCTGCCCGGCAGTTCCAGGCTGGTGCGGGAACGGTCTTCCCTGACAGTGAGTTCGTTGCCGCCGAGCACGAGTATGACTGCATCGGCTTTCTTGGCTGTTTTTACAGCTTCTTTGAGAAGTTGCTTTTCGTCTGCCGTCTTCTCGAAGCTCATGAGTTCGCTCTCCGGGAAATGCGGGTCTATGATCTCGCAGCCTTTCGCATAGCTGACCTTGCTTCCCGGGAGAAGTTCGCGGACACCTTCCAGCACGGTCTTTATCGGAGCTGCTGCCGGGCCGTAGCGGCAGATGAGCTGTTCCCTCTCGTCGGCGTTCGGGCCGATGACGGCTATGTGCCTGATGTCCTTGGACAGAGGGAGCATGCCGCCCTCGTTCTTGAGCAGCACCATCGATTCCCTTGCGGCACGCAGCGAAAGAGCCTGATGCTCAGGGCTGTGCACTTCCTTGAGGGCCTGATTGCCGTCGCCCCTGTACGGGTTGTCGAAGAGGCCGAGGCGGAACTTGACCCTGAGTATGTCGGCGACCCTCTCATCGAGAGTCTCCATGCTGACTTTGCCGTGACGGACAGCGTCCCTGAGCGGAAGTACGAAGGATTCCGGGGTGCGGAAAGTGGTGCGGATGTTGAGACCGGCGTTGACGCATTGTGCCACAGCGTCTTCGTAAGAGTCCACGACTTTATGCTTGTCGTAGAGGAATTCCACGGCCTCGCTGTCGGAGACCACATAGCCTCTGAATCCCCACTGTTTGCGGAGCAGGTCGGTGAGGAACCAGCTGCTGCCGCTCACAGGGACTCCGTCGTAGTCGTTGTATGAGCTCATCACGCCGAGCGCACCGGCTTCAGTGAAGGCCACGCGGAACGGGTCGAGGTAGAGCGTGCGCATCTCGCGCGGGGCCACCTTCGGGTCGGTGCGGGTCTTGCCGTCGCGCCCTCCCACCGGGATGCTGTAGACGGCAAAATGTTTCGGGGTGGATACGACTCCGCCCTCTTGGAGGGAGAGGATCATCCTTTTGCCAAGCTGTCCTACGAGGTACGGGTCTTCTCCGTAGGTCTCCACGCAGCGTCCCCAGCGCGGGTCCTGCGAGATGTCGAGGATAGGGGAGTAGATGTTGGTGTAGCCGAGCAGATATGCTTCCCGGGCTTCGACTTTGCCGATCTCGGAAATGAGCTCCTTGTCCCATGTGGCTCCCTGCCCGCACTGGGCCGGGAAGTATGTGGCGCCGACGCTGCAAAGTCCCCTGATCCCCTCATTGGTGAAGTCCACGGGGATGCCGAGCCTGGTCTGCTCCACGAACCATCTCTGGATGGCGTGGAGGGCATCTACGTGCTTTTTGAAGTCGGCTGCGTATGGTGAGGACGGGCTCTTGACACCGTTGTGCTCCTCGTCTATGTTGCCCACTCCGTCTTTCCATATCTCATTGCTCCATTCCGGGGTAGGCAGATCATCCTTGAGCACGCGGCCGGTGCCGTAGAGAGTCACCATCTGGCAGGTCTTCTCCTCAAGGGTCATCATGGACAGGAGATTGGTGATCCTGTCTTCTTCCGGTGCGGAAGGGTCTTCGTAGGTGTCCATGACCCCGTTTTTGTTGAAGTCGATCCAGCCCTGCCTGTAGATGTTCCCGTCCCCGAGCCAGAAAAGCAGGGAGCCGAATCCGGGGTTGTCGCAGGTCCAGGCCTGCCCCTCCGGGCGGATTTTCTCCAGGACTTGAGCCGTGTACGGCATCTTCAGTCCCTTGCGGGCGACGAAGTGGGCGTAGGCGATCTCGAATACCGCGCGGAACTGTCCGCGGCCATGAGGGCTGATCTTGTCCCACTTGCAGTATTTGCCTGTCTTGTCCGTCCATGTGAAAAATGGCATGTTGTCATCGCCCAGATTGTAGCGGGAGAGGTATTCGTAGCAGGTCATCAGCCTGTTGTCCAGGGCTGAATAGAGATCCTTGCCTTGTTTCCATGCCACTTCACAGATCTCCGCCATGCAGCCGAGGGCCAGCATGCAGTGCGGCTGGTCGCGTCCGCTCTCCTGAAGCTGGCCGGAAGGAGCGGTGTAGTTGGGGAGAGAGCCGTTGTCATAGCCGGCTTCGAGGTATCTTCTGACGGCATCATCGTAGAGCGCCCGGTCATCGAGGAACACTCCCATCCCGATCATTCCCTTGAGGACGGAGAGTCCCCAGTTGCCGTTGGTGTAGGCGGGGTCGTTGTGGAATTTGGTGAACACCGGGATGAACGCCTCGCGGAGCATGGTCTCCATCCCGCGGGTGTCAGCTTCCGTCCAGCCGTTCTTGTAAGTGCTGGACGGATAGGTGTAGCGCATCAGTTCGGCCGCGTTGGTGATGATGAATCCCTGGAGCCCGGCGCATAGGGGATCGTCCCTCGGTGTGATCTTCCTCAGTACAGCCGAGTACTTCCGGATGATCTCCATGGCCTTGTCTGCATGGGCCCTGTCGGCTGTGACTGTCCAGATGAGCGCATTGTAGTAGGCGGCATTGAAGTCGTCCTCGCATGGCTTCTTGGTCCAACTGTACTCGTCGGCCCTTGAGATGATCGGGAACGGCCCCTGGACCTTGTAGTCAGCTGATGATTTCGGATCGGCGATGAGTTTTTCCCAGGAGCCGTACGCCGGCTGCGTCCTGTCTTCCACATACGTGCGTATGCGGGACAGGTCTTCCGTCGTGTGCAGGATTCCCGGATGTGCAAAGTCTTGTCCCGAGGCTCCGACGGCTGTCAGGACGAGCAGTGAAGTCAATATTCCTTTCAGTTTCATGTCTACATATACGGACGGAGCAGGTGTTTTACTCACTTCATCGAAAATAAAAATTATTTGAGTATTTTTACGCTGTTGCGCGTAATAAAAGGTAAAACCTGTTTACAATGAAATTTTTCCTTACACTCGCGGCAGCCCTGTCACTTGTGCTGCCGGCCTCTGCCCAGCGCAGTTCTTTCAGACCGGGGGAAATCTGGCCTGACGACAAAGGAGTACATATCAACGCCCATGGGGGCGGGGTGCTCCTGCATGATGGAATTTATTATTGGTTCGGGGAACACAAGACTGCCGGGCGCGCCGGCAACCAGGCCCATGTCGGGGTGCATTGCTATTCCTCCACAGACCTGTACAACTGGAAAGACGAGGGCATAGCATTCAAGGTGAGCCCTGACCCGGAGTCACCGGTGGCGGACGGATGTATACTGGAGCGTCCCAAGGTTATCTACAATGCCGGGACGGGCAAGTTCGTGATGTGGTTCCACCTGGAGCCGAAAGGTGCCGGGTATGGCGGGGCGATGGTCGGGATAGCGCAGGCCGACAATGTTACCGGGCCGTACAGTTTCATCAGGGCCACCAGGACGGTGATCAGGACCTGGCCTGTCAACGTGCTCCCGCTGCACAAGGTACGTCCGGAGGGGGCCAACTGGAGCGAAAGGCCCAACCTCGCCAAGGGGGAGCACCCGGACTCTGTCAACACTCTCGGGCGCGACTTCGAGAAGGGACAGCATTCACGTGATATGACCCTCTTCGTCGATGACGACGGCAAGGCCTACCACATCTGCTCTTCAGAATCCAACAGCGTCATCCATATCGCCGAACTGACTGATGACTATCTTGATTTCAGCGGCAAATATGTGCGCGCTTTCATAGGGGACCGCATGGAGGCTCCGGCCATCTTCAAGAAGGACGGGCTGTACTATTTCATGGGCTCCGAGTGTACGGGCTGGAGGCCGAATCCTGGCCACTCCGCCGTGGCCCCGTCCATCTGGGGGCCATGGACTCAGCTCGGCAACCCTTGCGTGGACGCCGACAGCGAGACCACCTACCATTCGCAGAGCACATTCTTCATCCCGGTGGCCGGCAAGAAGGACGCCTACATATATATGGGCGACCGTTGGACTCCGGACAACGCCATAGACGGACGTTATGTGTGGCTGCCTGTGGAGTTTGAGGACGGGCGTTTCATCCTGCACTGGCGTGACGAATGGGATCTGTCGATTTTTGACAAGAAATGAGGCGTATTGCGGCCATAG
>CAKUYG010000056.1 GCA_934702165.1 uncultured Bacteroidales bacterium
GAGTCAATCTGCTTGTATACAAGATAGATCCGACCAACAAGGCGTTGCAGCCTGCGAGCAACCTCAAGTGGGAAATCGGGGCCGACGCGGACTGGAACGGCTACTCGTTCTCGATAGACTGGTTCCGCGAAGACATGACTTCCGGTTTCCGTTACGCCTACGAATATCTGTCCGTGGTAGCGAAGAAATATGACGCCTCCGTGATAGACAAATCCTCGTTGACCGGTCCGCCGTCGCTCGAAGGGCTTCCTTACCAGAACGACACCACTCTCACCGCCTACAGCTTCACAACAAACGGCAGCCGCACCCTCAAGCAGGGGCTGGAGTTCAGTTTCAGCACGCGTCGGATCAAGGCCATCAACACCAGGATCATTGCCAACGGGGCGTGGCTCCGTACCGAATACATGAACAGCCAGCCCGAGTACTACCGCCCGAATGTCATGATAGACGGCAAAGCCTACCCATATATCGGCATATATGAGATGAACGACGGGAGTTTCTATGATTCGCTCGTCACGAACCTGATGTTCGACACGCAGATCCCGAGCCTTGGACTTATCTTCTCTACCTCTTTCCAGTGCCAGTGGTTCTCCGGACACCAGTCGATGCCGGAGAGCAAGTATCCTGACTCGTACCTGGACAAGGCCGGGAATGTGCATCCTTTCGATGCAGCCGCGGCAGCAGAGGATGCGGTACTGCGTCACCTGATCCGTGACTACACTGCGTCATTGTATCAGTATCAGCGTACCCCGTTCGCGATGAATGTCAACCTGAAAGTGAGCAAGAAACTCTTCCGTGACAAGGTCTCATGTTCACTATATGTCAACAAGATATTCGATGTCACTCCCGATTATTGGCGTGGCGATGCCCTGGTGCGCCGGAGCGTGACCCCGTATTTCGGGATGGAACTTGACTTCAAGATATGAGAAGGCTTATAAATATTATTCTGGGCTTTCTTGCCGCCGTGTGCATCGTCTCATGCGGCAAGGCGGATGAAAACATGTATTCAGTGGTGACCCTCAAGGCCGTGGCGGGGGAGTCCGGTCTCGTGGCCATAAGGGTGGACAACAGCTTGAATGGCAACTTCTTCCGTAATCTCAATACCGGAGAGGAGTATGAATACCCTCTGTTCACCAACGGCTCATGCACTCTACGGGTTCTCAAGGGAGTATACATTTTCGCATTCGACGGAAGCGCCACACTCTCTGACGGTACCGTGAAGAAAGTCAGATGCTACGCCCACCGTTCCCCGAATGATTCGGTCAACATCCTCGAGGATGAGCTGACCCTCGAATTTGACCTCCTTCTGCTATGAGAAAGTTCTTTGTGATGATGGCCGCCGCCCTTGTGGCGTTTGAGGTGCAGGCTCAAGACAGCCTGTCCGTCAATGCACGCACTCTCCGGCAGCTTGACCCTCTTACGGCCGCCGGCAATGCTTCCGCTATGCGCCTCGCTCCATCCTATGGGCTTCTTTCCCCGTATGCTTCCTTCTCTTCCGCTTCCGCATCGTTTGACTTCCGGCAGGAGAGCAAAGCTCTTGTCCCGGAGGAGGGAGACGGCCTGAGGCAAGGCCGCTTTGACGCCTCTGCTTTTAAGCGGCTCAACGGCAGTTCGGCAGTAAGCGGAGCTGTCGGCTACCGCAGGGCGGTCAAGTGCAATGTTCTGCTCAACGAGACCGCCGATTTCGAGCTGCTCCAGCCGTATGTGCTTGTGGATACTGTCGGAGGCAGTCTCCAGAATGAAGTCTATGCTTTCCGCGGGGAGTGGATGCGCCGGAGCGGAGATGTCCTGTATTCCCTCGGAGGAAGTTATAAGGCTGTCCATGAGTATCGTACCTTTGATCCCCGCCCACGTAATGTCTCATCTGATTTCAAGGCTGGCGCTTCGCTCGGGGTCGTCTTTTCCGGGGGCAGCCTGATAGCTTCCGCCTCTTATCGGCGTTATAATCAGGACCAGAATGTGACCTTCGTCAGCAACAAGGGGGCCAACACCACCCTCTTCCATGCCACGGGACTCGGGCGGGACTATTGGCGCTTCCGCAGCACGGGGATATTTGCCGCGACGCGATATTCAGGGCAGGGTTTCTCTGCCGCTGCGGTCGGAAGCGCCCTGTATGGACGCCTTGTCTGGGGAGTGTCTTATGAATGGCTTTCCGTGACCAGATACCTGTCCAACCAGAACGACGCTCCGCTCACCAATCTTGTGACCGGGACGCTTAGCGCCTTTGCCGCATGGAAGCCGTCTGAGATGGCCGCTCTTGAAGCCCGGCTCAGCCGTGAGCGCAGGGACGGCGCGGAGAATGTCATAGACTGCGCCGCTTCTGGAGTATATCTCAACCTGCTCTCCATGGACATGTACAGCCGGGACCGTCTGTCAGCATCGTTGTCCGGGGTGCTGAAGTTTGCCCGTGACTATGGGGTCTGGCAGCTGATGCCGGAGACAAGTTTCACAAGTTTATCTGAGACCTATGTCTATCCGTCTTCGAGCATGCGCTCCTGTGCTCTGGACGGCACATTGGCTGCGTCATTCAGCACGGAGCGCGGGAAGTGGATGTATCGGGCCGGTGCTTCCGCGGGGTATTGTAGCTTTCCAGAGAGCAGTATCTCACTGCAATGCATGGACAGCAGCATCCTTCAGGCCTATGCTGACAAGTATGCTTTCCAGTCCTCGGACTTTGCACATGGAGCATTGCAGCTCACGGTGCAGCGTGAACTTGATGCCCGGCTCGCAGTCTTCTCCACTCTTTCCGCTTCGGGAGCGCTGCGCACCCCTGAGACGGCTGCTTCCATAAGTCTTTCAATAGGAATATCTTATTAGTAATCATAGTTTTAGTAATGAAAAAGTATTTTATCATCCCGCTGGCCGCCATTCTTTTGGCCGCCTGCGAAAAAGAGAAAGAGGCTCCTTCTCTCAACATTGAGCCGGTAAGCCTCGAGTTCACCGCCGAGGGCGGCAGCCAGACCCTGCTTGTCAAGTCCAACCGTGACTGGACCCTCACCACAGACGGCGGCGACTGGTATACAGTCTCCACGACAGAGGGAAGCGGAGACGGGGAAGTGACCGTCACTCTCGGCAGGTATACCGATGCCGCTGCCCGTTCGGCTCAGCTGACTTTCGAGGCTGACGGACTTGTCAAGACGGCCGCCATCCTGCAGAACCGTCCTGCAACTCCTGCGGACCCGACCGAACTCAGCTTCAATGTGCGCGCTTATGCGCAGGATGTCACCGTTCCGGCCCCTCAGGGCTTCACTTACAAGACAAGCCTTGAAGGCGAGGGGGTGACCATAGTCTCCAGTGATGAAGAGAAAATCGTCCTGCATTTTGAGGCCAACACGACTGCTGACTACCGTGAAGCCACACTGACAGTCTCTACAACTGACGACATTCAGCTTGAGAAGGCTGTTCTCCGCCAGAGCTGGCGCAACATCGAGCCGGGCGAACTCCTCATCGACGAGGTCTTCTTTTCCGGCTTCACCATCCCGGAGTCAAACAACTCCGACTCATCCGATGGTGACCAGTACTTCAAACTCACCAACACCACTGACGAGACCCTCTACGCGGACGGGGTTATGGTCGCCCTTTCCGAGACTTATTCTCAGGTGTCATCCACAGGTGCTTATTGGGCTTATCCTGAACTTCCTGACGGTATAGGCGTAAGCACACTGTATGTGATCCCTGGCAACGGCCAGGATGTGGCCGTCGAGGCCGGCAAGTCCATCGTCATAGCCATCAACGCCCAGAACTTCCAGTCCGAGAACGGAGCGGGCTGCGACCTGAGCAAGGCTGATTTCGAGTTCTTTGACGACGGGAGTGAATATTATCCTGACACGGACAACCCGGACGTGACCAACCTCGTCAACTGGTTCAAGTCATCATGGAGCATCACCATGCTGCACGACCGCGGATACGAGAGCTATGCCATAGCCGTCGCCCCTGCCGGAACCACTTCCGAAAGCTTCATGGAGGAGCACCCTTGGGAGGGCAAGAGAGTGATGGACTTCAACGGATACCATTACGAGAAGGATATCACCGATGCTTACATCATCCCTAATTCATGGGTGCTTGACGCTGTCAATGGTGCAGTAGTCGAGGGGCTCGGAACCCTTGCATTCAACGCCACCGTTGATGCCGGTTACACCAATGTCTCCACCATCGACCGCGACCCGGAGCGCTTCGGCAAGTCAGTGCTCCGCAAGCGCGATGCCGACGGCAAGATAGTGGACACCAACAACTCCACCAACGACTTTACCATCAGCGTCCCTCCGACTCTGAAGAAGTAACGGTTTTAATGATAAAGATAAAGCCTGCCTGTCACTCTAATACGTGACAGGCAGGCTTTGTCTTTAAACAGAATTCTTCCTATCCTATGATATAGGGCAGGAAGATGCTGAAGATCAGCACGGCGAGGCCGCAGAGGAGGACGTAGATCGTCTTCTTGCTGCATCCCTTCCACTCCTTGAGGATGATGCCCCAGACATTGGAGAAGATGACGTTGAGGCTCATGAGGATACACCAGCTGAAGGTCAGCAGGACAGGGGAGGCCTCAAGGAATCCCTTGCCGAGGCTGAGCCCGAAGAACTGGCTGTACCACAGGAGACCTGCGAGAGCGCAGAAGATGAGGTTGTGCCCCCAGAGAGAGCCCTGGGCGTAGTCGCCGAAAGTCTTGTTCTTGCTGTTCTGATAGAGGCAGTAGACCGCGTTGGTGATGAATCCTCCGAAGGTCACGAGCATGGTGGCAGGGAGAGTCTTGAAGAGAGGCGCCGTCTGCGCGAAGCAGAGATCCTCGCCGAAGCTGAGGCCGATGTTGAAGCAGGCGCTCATCAGACCGCAGATGACCGCAATCACGATTCCCTTGCCGAAGTTGAAGTCCTTGACGGCCTTCTTTCTTTCCTCTTCAGGAAGCGAGGAAGCCTTCATCGCACCCGCCACACCTATGATGGCGATGCCGATGATCGTGACGATCACTCCGATGATCACAGCCATGGTGAGGCTGGCAGCCTTGCCTGTGAGGACAGGACCGAGGATGGCTCCGAGACCTGAACACAGCCCGAGGCCGATGCTCTGTCCGAGGGCTACGCCCAGATAGCGCATGCCGAGACCGAAAGTAAGACCTCCGACACCCCAGAGGGCACCGAAGAGAATGGTCAAGCCTGTCGCCTTCGGATTAGCTCCGATCAGTGCGAAAAGATCCCCGAGAGTGTGCCCCTCAGGTATTGCAAGAAGCGCCCCGAGGAACGGGAAGACGAGCCAGGCGAACACGCCCTGGACCAGCCAGTAGCTCTCCCAACTCCATTTTTTGATCTTATTGATAGGAACATAGCTGCTGGATTGGCAGAAAGCCCCAGCAGCTATGATCAGAAGTCCCAGAAGAACAGATGCTCCCATTGGAAATTACCTCTTGGAAGTTACATCCTTCTCGTACTGCTCGATGACAGGAACGACCTCGTTGCCTACCGGAACGTTGTTCCTAACGCAGAACTCTTCGTATACCGCGTTCCAAGGCATCGTCTTCTCTTCCTCGATGTACTGGAGCACCTCGAAGGTCCTGCCCTCAAGTTCGAGCTTGCTGATCATCTCCTTCGGCTCGAGAAGGGCCTTGATCATGCACTTCTGTGCGGAGCGTGCTCCGATCACATAGGCGCCGATGCGGTTGATGGAGCCGTCGAAGAAGTCGAGTCCGTAGTGCACGCGGTCAAGAGCGTTTGCACGTACGATCTCGTAGAAGAGATCCTGAGTGTTGTCGTCCATGATGGTGACGTGGTCTGAATCCCAACGGATAGGGCGGCTCACGTGGAGCATCAGCTCAGGTACGAACTGGAGAACTGCGGATACCTTGTCGGCAGGACTCTCGGTCGGATGGTAGTGGCCTGTGTCGATGGTGAGGATCTTGCCGTTCTTGGCCGCATAAGCGGTGTAGAAATCGTGTGAACCTACGGTGAAGCTCTCGAGACCGATGCCGAAAACCTTGCCCTCGATGCAGTCTTTCATGTTCTCATACTTGGTGGCGAAGATCTCATCGAGAGACTCCTTGAGAAGCTTGCGGTAGAGGTAGTGGTTGACAGAGACGTCCTTGCATCCGTCATGTACCCAAACGTTCATGATACAAGGGTCGCCCTGGGCCTTGCCCATCGCCTCGGCGATCTCGCGGCAGCGCTTGGTGTGCTCGATCCAGAAGTCGCGGATGCCCTTGTCAGGGTTGGCGAGTGAAAGGTTGCCGCTCTTAGGGTGAGAGAATGAAGTGGAGTTGAAATCGAGCTTGGTGTTGTTCTCCTTGCCCCAGTCGATCCAGCTCTTGAAATAGTCCACGGTCACCTCGTCACGGTCAACCACCTTGCCCTGGAAGTCTCCGTAGATCTCGTGGAGGTTGAGGCGGTGGTTGCCAGGGATGAGGCTCTTGGCCTTGAGGATGTCGGCGCGGAGCTCGTCGATGTTGCGTGCGGCTCCAGGATAGTTTCCTGTGGACTGGATACCTCCTGTGAGGGCTCCGGCCTGCACCTCGAATCCCTTGACGTCATCTGCCTGCCAGCAGTGGAGGGAGAGGTGGAAGTCCTGCATCTGGGCGAGTACCTTTTCGGTATCTACGCCGAGGGCGGCATAGCGCTCCTTGGCGATAGCGTAAGCTTTGTTTACTGATTCTTTCATTTTGAGTTATTGATTGATTACTTGTTGTTAGGGTGATATTCCTTGAGTTCCACGGAGGCGGCCACGATGGCACGCATCTCCGGGAGGGTCTTCACCAGACCCTCGGCCTTGATCTGCAGCAGGACATTGCCGAGGGCTGTTCCCTCTGTCGGGCCGCAGATGACCGGCATCTGGAGAGCGTCGGCGGTGAACTGCATGAGATGTTTGTTGAGCGAACCGCCGCCGATCACGTGCAGGCACTTGATTTTGTTAGGAGAGAGGCCGCGCAGGATGTCGATGATGGCGGTGTAGCGGTGTGCAAGGCTCTTGTAGATGCAGCGGATATATTCTGCCGGGGTCTTCGGGACGATCTGGCCTGTGCGCTCGCAGTATTCATCGATGGCCTTGGTCATAGAGGCCGGATGTGCGAACGAAGGGTCGTCGGGATTGATGATCGAGTCGAATTTGGTGGTTTCGCACAGGGCGGTCAGAGGTCCGATCTCGCTTGGCACGTCCTTGAACTCCGGACGGCACTGCTCGAATAGCCAGAGGCCGCAGATGTTCTTGAGGAATCGCGTGGTGCCTTCGATGCCGCCTTCGTTGGTGAAGTTCTGGCGGTAACTCTCGTCGTTGATGATCGGCTTCGGAGACTCGATGCCCATAAGGGACCATGTACCGCAGCTCAGATAGGCGTAATCAGCGTCCTTGGCAGGCACCGCTGCAACGGCGGATGCCGTGTCGTGTCCGGCGACAGCTATCACCTTGACGTCTTCTCCAAGGCCGGTGGCTTTGCGGATCTGCTCTGTGAGAGGTCCGATTACCGTACCCGGCTGGGTGAGCTCTCCGAACTGGTCCCGCCTCAATCCGATGCTCATCAGGAGTTCCTTGTCGAGGTCTCCTGTGTTCGGGTTGAGAAGCTGGGAGGTGGAAGCTACCGTATATTCGCATATAGCCTTGCCGGTCAGCATGTAGGTGAGTGCGTCAGGAATGAAGAGGATCTTGTCGGCGTTCTCGAGGGCCGTGCAGCCGTTGTGGCGCAGTGTGTCAAGCTGGAAGAGGGAGTTGAACTCCATGAACTGGATCCCTGTCCTGTCGTAGACCTCGCGCTTGTCATGCATCTTCATGTATCGCTCGATCGAACCGTCCGTCTGAGGGTCGCGGTAGCAGTAAGGCAGGCTAAGAAGCTGGCCGTCCTTGCCGAAGAAGGCGAAGTCGCAGCCCCAGGTGTCGATGCCTATGGAATCGATCTTTATGTTCTCGTCGACAGTCTTCTTGAGTGCCGTGATGATTTCGTTGTAGAGGGCTGGAAGATCCCAGAACAGATGCCCTCCGAGAGGGATCATGGGGTTCTTGAAGCGTGTAAGCTCGTGCATCTCGACTTTCTTTCCGTCATAGGAAGCGACTATCGTCCTCCCGCTGGTGGCGCCGAGATCGACCGCAAGATAATTTTTGATTGGCATATTGGTCATCCGTTAAATGTCATTGTGTTTACAAAGATACTTCATTTTAGTCAATTTCCATGCCACTTGACTATTCCCATACGAAGTTCTCGACATCTTCGGTGAATGTCTTCTCCCTTTCGTCAGGCTGCATCAGCTCCATGGTGACATTCTTGAAAGTGATGTTTCGGGCATGCTGCATCGAGAGTCCCCAGGCCGGCTGTATCCCATGGGCCGAAGGCTCGGGATATCCGCTGTTGCGCCCGAAGAAGAACGGGTTCGAACCCCTCTGCTCGCGTACGTCGTCAAGCGTGAGCCCGCCCTTGTACTGGATGTGGATGTTCTCAAGTGTCACGTCCTCTACAGGGTTGCCTGGAAGTCCGACGATGAGCAGGGCATAGCGGCTGTCGCAGTTGGTCACCGTCACGTCTGATATCTTAATGTCGCGGGCATAAGATGCCGGCAGGTCCTTCGGTCCGCGCATGCGGTCACCGATACGGATGTAGATAGGGGAGTTCCAGATGTCGTCCATCTTGAGGCCTGAAACCCTGATGTTCTCGAGAGGAGCGCCATCGACGGTCTCCAGGGCGAGTCCGCGGCAGCGCTTGAATTCGCAGTTACGTATGGTCACGTTCTTGAAGCCGCCGTTGCTCTCGGTGCCGAACTTGATGCGGCCGGTCGGACCGTCGCGGTCAGGGGCTGCGGTGATGGTCTCTCCGTAGGTTCCGTAGTAGACGGTGCCCGGGTCATAGCCTGAGACCTTGCAGTTCTCGATAAGGACATTCTCCGTCGCTTTCGGCCAGCCGAGTCCGTATGAGCACTTGAGTACGATGCCGTCATCGTTGAGCGAGTTGACGATGCAGTTGGTGATCTTGACGTTGGCGCAGCAGTCGATGTCGAAAGCGTCGCGGTTGGTGTCGGCGAGCACACCGTCTATCACAAGGTCGTCAACGCCGGTGAGAAGAAGGGCGAAGTGCCCGCACTGAAGGAGTTTTATTCCTTTGATAGTCACATTTTTGCAATTCTTGAGAGCGATGGCCTTGTTGGCTTCGGCCACAGGCCCTTGGCGTCCCAGACCTCTGGACAATGCGTCCGTGCCGTCTATAGTGCCCTCGCCCTCGAAAGTGAGGTTCTGCAGGCCGATGCCCCAGATGAGGGAGTTCTTCCAATGGCTGTGTCCGAAGTCCTGGTAGGCGTCCCATTCGTTGGGTTCGGCCAGGTCATAGCCCTGCTCGGCTGTGGGCTTGGCGGCCTTGATGACCGAGCCCTTCTCGAGGCGCAGGGTGATGTTGTCCTTGAGGCGGATGGAGTAGCTGGCGTAGACCCCTTCCGGGAAGAGGATGACTCCGCCTCCTTTCTGCGAGGCGGCTTCGATGGCTGCGTTGATGGCAGGGGAGTCGATGTGCACGCCGTCTCCTACGGCGCCGTAGTCCCGAACATCATAGACCTTCGGGCTGCAGGCCACGCATGCGGCGGCCAGCAGGATGGTAAAAATCTGTTTCATTGTGGTAAATTAGTATACGTTGGTGTAAATCTTCCCGTTGTGTGCCTCTGGGGCGTGGCCGCGCACCTGGTCGAAGAGCTGCGGAACGGTGACAAACTCAAAGCCTCTTCTCTTGAGTTCCGGTATCACCTTCTTGAGGGCTTCGACTGTGGCGTCATTGCCCTCGAAATCATGGAGCAGGATTATGTCCCCGTCCTTGACATTGTCCAGGATGAGCTTTTCGCGTGTGGCAGCGTCCACTTCCGCTTTCCAGTCATCGGCACCGATGCCCTGAATGAACGTTAGGTCTATGACTTTGTGCATCAGCTCGTTGTGATCTATGTAAGGCGGACGGAAGAATCGCGGGGCAGTGCCTGTCCATTTCTCTATAAGTTGATCGGTGCGTGAGATTTCCTCGCGTATCTGCTCTTCCGTGAGGCGGGAGATGTGCGAGTGGGAGAACGAGTGATTCTCTATGTCGCAGCCGAGCTGCACCGCGCGGCGCATCACCCTGGCTGTGGATTTGTCTATGTTCTTGCCGCATACGAAGAAAGATGCGGCGACACCGTTCTCTTCCAGCACGTCAAGCACTTTCGGGGTGGTGACAGTGTTCGGACCGTCGTCGAATGAGAGGGCGATGTATTTCGGGAACCTGGCCGGGTAGCCGAGAAGCTGGTAGGCAAGAGCCCATGCCATGCGCAGCTGCCCCGGTGTGTTGGGGTGCAGGCGGTCGGTCTGGAGGTTGCGGTAATACGAAGCCTGTCCGTCGAGCATCGGGTAGAGCCCGCTGATGCTGTTGAGGTCGATGACCGGTACACCCCAGACATTGGCTATCTCCTTGACAGCCTGGACATATTCGTCTATGAAACTGCCACAGAAGTTGGCAAATGACTCCGGCGGCTGGATGTTGCGGTCGCTGAAGCGGGCGAAGCCCCTGTGCAGAGGGGTGAGCAGGATTATCTGTTTGTCCGGGTAGCGGGTCTTGAGATGGCGCATGGTGACATTGGCCCTGCCCCGGAATGTGGAGTCGGCATAGACGAGTTCGCGATGCAGCTTTTCTACTTCTGCCGGTCCGTCCTCGATGGTTTTTTCCGTGGAGTAAGTGTACCATTCTCCGAGAGGTATGCTGCCGTTGAAGTCGTTGGTGCCGACGAAGACTATGATGGCGTCCACGGCCTGCCCGTGTTCAGCCTCGAGTTTCTCGGCCTGGCCGATGATCTGGTTCATCCTGTGCCCGCTTATGCCGTAGACATAAGGCTCGATGCCGAGGATGTCCTTGAGGTTGTTCCAGAAGATGTTGTTGGTGTTTTCGATCTGGCGTGCGTCAGTGATCGAGTCCCCGAGGAATGCTACCCTGCTTCCCTCCCACTGGCTGCTTATCAGCGGCTGGGCAAACGCTCCGGTGCAGAGCAGTACGGCGGCGAAGGCGGAGAGAAAATGTGTCAAAAAAATGTTGCAGTGTTTCATAATAAATGCGGATGAGCGCAAATGTACGAAAAATACCTAAATTTGTCCCTGCAACAACCAATTTAATGACAGATGAAACATTTGATGACCATTTTCCTTTCGGCCCTGCTTTGCCTCTCGGCACTGGCCGGAAATTATCCTGACCGTGCTGATTATCTCTGGGTTACAGTCCCGGACCATCCTGACTGGCTCTACAAGAACGGGGAGAACGCCAAAGTCGAGATACAGTTCTACAAATACGGCATACCGAGGGACTGCACCGTGGAGTATAAGCTCGCCGACGACATGCTGGAGCCGGACAAGAGCGGAAGCGTCGTGCTCAAAGGAGGCCGTGGAACTTTGAATATGGGTACAAGGAAGACTCCAGGTTTCCGTGATCTCCAGCTCTCCACGACTGTGGACGGCGTGAAATACGAGCACCACATCAAGCTCGGTTTCAGCGTGGACAAGATCCGCCCGTTCACAAGCGAGCCCAAGGATTTCGTCCAGTTCTGGAAGGACAACGTCGCAAAGGCCGAAGAATTTCCCCTGACTTACACCAAAGAACTTGCTCCCGAGTACTGCACCGACAAGATCGACTGCTATCTTGTGAGGCTGATGCTCAACTCCAGCCAGTCAATATTCGGATACCTGTTTTATCCGAAAAACGCTGTCAAAGGCGGCTGCCCTGTGGTGCTCTGCCCTCCGGGAGCCGGCATCAAGACCATCAAGCAGCCTCTGCGCCACAAATACTATGCTGAGCAGGGGTGCATCCGCTTCGAGACAGAGATCCACGGGCTCGACCCGCGCATCCCCGAGGAGACATTCTCCCAGATAAGCGCCGCTTTCAACGGCCGGGAGAACGGCTATCTCGCCAACGGCATAGAGAACCGGGACCGCTACTACATGAAGCGTGTCTACCTGAGCCTGGTCCGATGCATCGATCTTCTGACCTCTCTCCCGGAGTGGGACGGCAAGAACGTGGTGGTGCAGGGCGGAAGCCAGGGCGGGGCATTGTCCCTGATCGCAGCCGGGCTTGATCCGCGCGTCACCCTGTGCATCGCCAACCATCCGGCGCTCTCCGACATGGCCGGATAC
>CAKUYG010000057.1 GCA_934702165.1 uncultured Bacteroidales bacterium
TATTCGCCGCGCAGGGCTGCCCTCGTGCCGGTGGTGAAATATTTCCAGAAGAACTTCATGGAGTCGAGCGGGAAGATGCCGGCGTGCCGGAGGAAGTCTTTGGAATTCAGGAAGAACGATTCGATTTTACGGATGAGGTACGGGTCGCTGCTGCGGTCGCGCCGGCGGCGTTTCTTGCCGAAATTGCCGACCTCTTCCATGAATTTCCAGAGTTTGGCGGCCTTGGCTTCGGCGTGCCTGCTGTAGAACGGGGCTTCCTGCTCCGGGAGGCCGAGATAACGGACAAGGAAACCGGTGAATGCCTGCCATTCGCTCATGATCCCCATCTGTTTGAGCCTTGACTCGAGAAGCTTGAGGTCGATTTGGGCCCGGTGAGTGTGGAGAACCCTTGCCCAGTCGCATAATTGTCTGAGTCCCAGGCCTCCGCAGTAGAAGTGCTGGAGGAGGTGTACGAATATGAACAGGGCGTCGAAGTCTATTGAGGGGATGCGGACAGCGGTGCCGTTTACCTCAAGGGTCCGGCTGCCGCCCGGTTTGAAGAGTTCGGATTGAGCCGAGTCGAGGATGTCGTTGATCCTGTTCCCCAGGCTGGTATGGACTGTGCCGTGGAGTTCTACTTCGATGTCGCCGAGCATGGCTCCGAAGTGGAGTTTGTCAGCGCTCTCGGCATCTGTCGAGTCCGCTATGGCGGAGAGGACGGCCTTGGCGGCTTCGTAGTCTTCCGGCCTGACTATGAGGTCTATGTCCCCGGGCATCCTGCCCTCGGGTTTGCGGTAGCATTGCGCCACGGCCTGACCTTTGACCAATACGGTCGGGACGTTGGCTTTGTCGAAAAGGGGGATGACTTTGGCTATGAGGGAGTTGACTGCGGCGTTGCGCTTCTCTATGGCGACCAGGCTTGACATCAGTCTCAGGGATACTGCTCCCGGGACATAGCCGGACGGGCAGGCGGCGGCCCCGTCGGTTATGAGGCCGGTGACGGTCTGCTCTGCCGCCAGACGGAAGACGCGCTTCCAGATGTCGATGTCGGGGCTGCCGTGCGCATGGCTGCCTGTGGCTGCTGGGTCTGGTTTGCTGTGTTCGGGGCTGTGGCTGGCAGGAGGCAGGCCCGGAAGTGCCGGTTCCGTTCCCCAAAGGCCGCTCCGGAGCAAGGCGAAGAATAGTGAGGTCGCTGTGTCCATATCGGATGCAAATATAGCATTTTACGGCTCTATGGCAAAGCCTTGACGGTGGGATGATGACAGGTGGGAGCGCTTTTCGGAATTTTCGCTCCCACCTGAACGGGTCACCATGCCCGGAATGCGTTCTGCGGCCGTTGTCCGTGCCAGGTGTGAGCCTGTTTGCGGAAATCGGCTCCTACCTGACACCGGGGACGTTGGTGACGGGACAGGCACCTGGGGCGCCAGAGGCAGGCTATTTGAAATTTGAGTATTTCAGCGCTATGCCGGTGCATTTGCCGTTGTCCACGAGTGTCTTGTTCTTGACCGTGTAGCTCTTGACCTCTCCGCTCTTGACGTTGATGAGGCGGAACTTGATGGTGGCGTCAGTAGCGGTGAGGGAGTCGTAGTAGAACGCGATATCGTTGTCTTCCTTGACGCCGATGGTGTAGCCTTTTTCTGTGTAGCGATAATTATTGTCCGTAACGACTTTAAGAGCGGCTCTGTCTTTAGCAATAGGAGTTTTGAGCGAGTTAGGGTTATAGATCAGGAACGATATGCTGGCTCTCGTATTAGGGTAATTGTTGTTCGTTTCGTCAATTACCTGCATGCACCAGTCGGAAGCCTCTCCGGCCAGACCATTGTCTTCGTTCTTGACCAATACTCTCAGGCGTGTTGAGACAACCCAGTTTCTCACAGTTACCGACAAGGTGCTTGCAGCCTTGTCAAATTTGTATATGCTGGATTCGTATACGGAGCCGTTATAATCTGTATATGCCTGCATCGGACGGATGTCGATCTTGTGTTTATTGGTGAACCCGCCTTCGGTGTCGTTGACTTCCACGTATTTTGGGTGGAACCATATCGTTCTTGGGTTTCCGGTGTTGTCGCCGACATGTACTGAATAATTTTGCGTGTTGTTCGTGCCCTCATATACGGCGGCGATAAAACCTTCTTCCTTCAGCTGGGCGATTGTGGTCTCTGAAGGATAGCCGAATATGTTCCACTTGCTCCCGTCATATTGAATCATGAACTGCGGAAGCATTTCGCTGATGCCGGTATAATCACCACTGTATCCTCGCCAATTGTCGAACCAGATATTGAGGATGTCGCCTTTCTCCCAGCCTTTCTTGGGCGCCTTGGTGTCGTCGGTGCCGCCGAGATCGGCTACGCGGATGTCGAACTTGAGTGTCTCCGGTTCCGGAGTTGCAGGTGTTTCGGGAGTTGTAGGGGTCTTGCTGCAGGCGATTGCCGCGAGGGCCGTCAGGAAGAGTGCTGCTTTTCTCATGATTCCGCCCTCCATTTACCAGTCAAGGTCATCTCCTGTGCCGCCGAACGGGTCGTTCACTGTCGGAACTCCTTTCAGTCCGCTTTGGCATATCAGTCCTTCGAGGTGCAGCCCTGTGGTTTCCACTTGGGGGGGGGTAATAGTTTTGCTTGTTATTCATCTTGAATTCGTTTTAGTGTGTTTTCTTGACCTCTAATGTACGGTCAAGTTTTTGGACCTGCAAGCGGAGGGTGTCACTTTTTGATGGTCACTGTCCGGCATCTGTGCTTGAGAGGAAAATCTGCCTTTCAGCGGAAAACGATTTTCTCGGCATCTTCGTTGTTTTGTCGCTGTGGTGTTGCCGTTTGCCATCGCATGCAGTTGCCGTGGTATGCTGCTGTCGCTGTTGAGGTGTTGCCGTTGGACGGCGTGGGGCAGGTTGGGTGGCATGGCCGCCGTGGCGTCGAGAGGAACGTGTGGGGGCGGATCAGGCGTCATGCGTGTCGCGCCACTGTTTCGGGGTGAGGCCGGTGGATTTCTTGAAGAGGGAGATGAAGTAGGAGACGTCTTCGATGCCGCAGGCAGAAGCGACGTCGGAGACCGCTGTGTCGCGGCCTGAAAGAAGAAGCTTCTTGGCCATCTCTATCCTGACTTCCGACACGAGTGCGCTGCTGCTACCGCCTGTCTGGGATTTGATCTGGCGGTTGAGGTTCGCTCTGGAGGTGCAGAGCTTGTCGGCCACTTCCTGAAGGTCGATACTCCTGCCGCTTTCGATCTGCCTGCGGATTTCTTCCTTGAACCTTTCTGTGACATCGCTTACCTCAAGCCTTGTCCGTGAGGCCGGTCTTTTCTTTGCGTTTTCCAGTTTGCGGGACAGATCTTCAAGAGTTTCCTTGGCTGACTTGTTCTTGCGGAGGAGCAGCCAGACGGCCGCTGCCAGAAGAGCTGTGGCGATGATGCCGCCTGCCAGTATCCTGCGTTTTCCGAGGAGGTGGAGATCCCGCTCGTTGCTCAACTGCTCGTTGCGGTAGCGTGCGTTGTATTCGTTGAGACCGCTGTTCATCTCGCTGTCGTAGAGGGAGTCCTTGATGTGCGTGTATTCAGTCAGGTGCTCCATCGCCGCTGCCGGGTCCGACGAAGAAAGGGCCTTGCTGAGCCCAAGATGCGAGTGGCTCATGTTGTAGGCGTCCCCCTTGCTCCTGAACACTTCGAGAGCATCATGATAGTATCTGACTGCATTGGCGGTGTCTTTGTCCTTAAGGAAGATGTCGCCGAGCTGGTTGCAGCTGATGGCCCAGGACTGGAGGTTGCCGGCCTTCTCGAGTTCCGGGAGGGCTTCAAGCAGTGATGTCCGGGCTTGCTCAAACTGCCCGAGGGCGATCTGGGCCGCAGCCATCTGTGACAGTCTTATGGCAGCCTTGTCCTTGAGGCCCATCGCACTGTTTATGTCGTAGGCCCGTCGCGAGTACTCCAGACTCTTGTCATCTTCCCCGAGACTGTGGTAGAGCTCTGCCGCCATTCCGCAGCGCACCGCCAGTTTGAGGGAGTCTTTCTGTCTTTCGCAGATCCGGATGGCTTCTGTTATGTATTTGATTCCCTCAGCAGGCTGCTTGGAGGCCAGGCAGATGCCCGCGAGAGTGTTGAGCGAGTAGGCTATGCGGCTTTCGTCTCCAAGCCTTCGCGCCGTTTCGAGAGTCTGCCGGGCATATTCGAGGGAGCGGCGATAGTCGGATTTGCGGAAATATGCTATGGACAGGACATTGCTGCAGTCGCAGGCTATCTCCTCCAGTCCTTCCTTGCGACTCGCATCAAGAGCCTTGCCTGCGTACGAGATAGCATCTTCATAGCGCTGCGCATCATAATACCATTCGGACGCCCAATACAGAGTCAGAGCTTTGACGCTGTCGGCGCTGCTGCCGGGGCTGATCTCTACCGGTCCGTCTGTGAATCCGTCTGCCCCCAGACTGCGGAAGAACTCCTCAGCAGTCTGTATGGCCGGCATTCCCTTCTGATGGTCGAAAGCCTTGATGAGCGAGTCGACATTATGTGAGTATGCATGCGGCACAAATGCCAGCAGGGCTATAGATAGTATGTGTCCATAAAACTTCATAGCGGAACGTCCTGCGCCGTCACGATGCGAGAACATTCCGCTAATATACGAATTTTTTATGTGCTGATCCCTACTTCGTCATGTCGATGTTCATGCGGTACATCTTGCCCGGTTCGAGGGAGATGTCGGAAGCGAGAGTTTTGTCCGTTTTTTGTTTTTTGCTGGATGTAGATTCAATAGAGACAGTAAGCGTAGTTCCACTTGTAATTGTATACGAATCTACGCCGTATCCCACCAGATAGGCTGTGATAGAACCGTCTTCAGGTGCGATACCTGTGCCTTTTGAGGTGTCTTTCACTAAAGACTTTCCGAGGCCGATACAGATACTATTGCGCTTGTTAGCATATCTTATTCCAAACTTGGAGTTTGCGTAAGTCCAACCATACATGGTGATTCCTTTTCCTTCTGTGGCTTCGAATAAGATATAAGCAACGTCTTTGAAAGATAAAGGCACTTTGATATTTGCCTTGATGACATAGCAGCAGCTCTTGACAGTGGCACTGGCCTTGCCTGATACGAGACTTGAGACGTCGCTGACCTCTCCTCTCATTACGACGGCATTTTTGAGGGATGACGGGTCTGCATTTTTCGTCTGAAGCTGATCGTTTCCCCAGTATATCTGCTGAGCGTTTATTTTGAGGTCGTATAAAGTACCATGATTTTGATTCTCATCGTAAAATTTCGAGTGCCAAGGTGTTGATTCGGTTCCATCCCCTTCGGTCAGAGCCGGGTAGAAGACGGCTACGGACGATGCCCCATCAGGATTTGAATATTTGCCTTCGAAATATGCTGCTGCGCCTCCGCTAGTTGTCTTGAAGACATCGTTGGAGAGGACGTTCCCACTTCCGTCAAGTGCTACGAGAGATATCTGGTCGCCCTTTTCCCAAGCTGCTTTCAGCGCATTGCTTTCTTCCGTGTAGCTGACCTTGGTGCCGGCGCCTTCAATGGATGCCGTGAGAGTGAGGTCTATCGGGTTGTACTTTATCTCGGTGCTTGCCGGGACAGTGTCATTCTTCTGACAAGATGCGGCTGCAGTCAAGGCTGCAGCGATGATGAGAAAAAACTTTTTCATTGCTTTTCAGATTTGGTTTACCAGATTTCTCCTCCGTCTTCGAAGTCGTTCAGCTTGAAGCTGGAATTAAGTACGGTGCTCTCGAGATTGAGTTCCATCTCTTCGCATACAGGTGGGGTGTAGTTGTTCTTCATAAATTATAGACTTTATTGAGTTGTTGAGTTGTGCTATGACTGCTGCTTTTGCAGCGGGACAAATGTACGGCTTTTGTCCTCTCTCATTATATGGCGAAAGGGGCAATTTATGCCCCTTTTACCATATCGGAGCGCTTTTTTTTTGAGGCTTTTTCGCCCCTTGACCTCTTTTTTGTCCCTGCGCCCTTTCACCCCGCCCCTCGGCCTTTCCCTGCTTCCCTCCATCCCGGTTGTCTTCATCTTCCGGCCTCTGCCCATCCAGTTTCTTCATCGATTCCAACCTATTCCATCTCCCGCCCGTCCGCTCAAGTCAACATCATCCCGGCCTGGTTCCCATCCCTCTCGGAGACATCCGCCCGTGCTGTCTTCATCTTCCGAGTTTCTGTCGCTATCGACTTCTGCCGCTCTCCGGGGCCGCCTGCCGTCACCTCATCGCCTGTCTTTGCGACGGCTCGTTGCCATTGCCCGCGCCTGTCCCCGCTTGCGCCTTCATGTACCCGTCGGCCTCGGTCATGACGGGAGGCCCTGCAGGGCCCTCTACGCAGTGTGCGCGTGACCGACCCGCCCTGCCAGACCACGTCGGTCATGCCAACCACGGCCATAACGCTGTCCGGACGGGGAGCCCTTGACCGAGCCTGACGGAATTCGCGGCGGCAGTCCCGACCAGAGATCGGCCCGTGGTTCGGTGAGAATTGGGGAGGGTTTTAGCGATAAGGCAGGACGGAGATGTCCTGATGGGCGGCGCATCGGGAGCGGGCCGCCTCATGATCCCGTGCGCCCGCTGCCACAGTGCCAGGCCAAGCGCCTGAGTTACGCGACGCAGGTGTGAGCCGATTCAGCGAAAACGGCTCACACCCGGCGGAGGTGGATGCCGCAGAGGGCCATGCAGGGCAGGTGGATGGTCCAGGTAGCAGCGGAAACGCCGGAATAGGCTCATACCTGGCAGGGGCGGACTTCAGCAATGAGCCCGGGGCGGTTCATGTGGCGGCCCCCACCGCGCCGTACAGAATCAGGCCTTCTGTCGTACGGGGCGGCCTCGCCGGACAGTTCGGTACAGAAAACGGCCCTGTGGCGTACGCGAGTCCTTTCTTATTGCCGGTCGCGTTCAGAAATTCGTGCAGTGACATAGGGAACATCCGGATGAGTTCGACCATGCCGACAGGGAAAGACTGATCTCTGTGGATTGAGATCCCGAGAAGAGAACCGGCCACGGCCACGTCATATTCGGGGAAGTCTTCCTTGAAATACTTGAGACAACCCAGGGGCGGCACTGCTCTCCTGAATCTCATCAATGATAATGAGGGTGTCTTTCGGCAATGTCGTGATCCGGTTCGAATATGGATCTTGCTACAGCATCCTTATCCAGATTGATATACTACGATAATTATGACGAATAGGTCGCCATGCTCTGGATGCGTTCTGCGGCCGGTGCCCATGTCAGGTAGGAGCCTTTTTGGCGGAATCGGCTCCTACCTGTGTGGGGCACGGCTATACAGATACCACGGGCTACCTGATAGATGTTACGACTATCTGAAAATCTTCTGTGCGAAGCTGTGCAGGGATTTGCGCCACGGCTGCCACTCGTGGTCGCCCGGGAAGGATTCGAAGATGACCTCTACTCCGGCGTCGCGCATGCTCTCGACTGCTCTGGCCGTCGGGCCGATGCGCGGGTCCTGTTCTCCGCAGCTTATGTAGAATATCTTATGCGAGGCGTTGAACTTCCCGGTGTCGCTGAGCATCCCCGGTATCTCTTTTTCGAAGTCCATCTCGCCGCCGCCTGCGATGCCGCCGAAGATTCCGGAAGAGAAGAGCCCGACATTGCCGAATACCTCAGGGGTGCGGAGTCCTATATAGAATGACTGGCCGCCGCCCATGGAGAGTCCGCACATGGCACGGTTGGCGGCTCCTGCCTTGACGCGGAAGTTCTTCTCGACGAAAGGAATGATGCAGTCCACCAGCTCATCGCGGAAGCCCTGCATGCCTTCCCAACTGTAGCCGCCTCGTGCACCGGGGAGGTTGCTGTTGGCGGCTACGACTATCATCGGCACCGCCTTGCCTTCGGCGATGAGGTTGTCCATTATGTTTGCGGTCAGCCCCTGCTGCATCCAGCCCCGATGGTCTTCTCCTCCTCCGTGCTGGATGTAGAGCACAGGGTACTTGCCCTTGCCTTTCTCATAGGCGGCAGGTGTGTAGATCTGGAGCGGTCTCCATTCTCCGGTGACGGTGGAGAAGTAGTTGACGAGGCGTACCTGCCCGTGCGGGACGTCCTGGACTTTCAAGTAGTCTGTATTTTCTTCCGGGATGTCGACGGCGCTTGCCATGGTCCCACAGCCATAGTAGGTCTCGCTGAGCGGGTCTGAGAACCTGGCCCCGTCGGCTTCGAGGAAGTAGTAGTGGAAACCTGGTGCGAGCGGGGCTGAGGTCGCTCTCCAGATGCCGTCGGCACTCTGTTTCATCGGGTATTTCACATTGCAGATGTCCGCTACTACGCGTGAGGCTCCGTCGGCGCGGATCTCGAAAGATACGCTGCCGTCCGGGTTGATGCTGCGGCGCGGAGTGGCAGGCCTGCGGGCTGATTTGGCCTTGCGGGCCGTATTGAGGAACTCCACCATGGTGTGGAGGTTCTGCTCGCTGTACATGTTGAACCCGTGCCCTCCCTCTTCTTCTAAGATAAGGTCGGCCTTGACTCCGGCCTTGTCGAGGTCCTCGTAGAACAGGACTGACTGGCAGCTGGGAACCACGTTGTCTTTGCGCCCATGGAAGATGATGATCGGAGGGTCGTTGCTGTCGATGTATGTCGGGGCGCTGAGCCTTTTGAATGCGTCCATGTTTTCCGCCGTGTACTTCACTCCCGTGACTGCTTCTTCCGGTGCGGTGGCTCCCTGCCCTCTCGGCCCTGCACAGTCCATCCTGGTGAGATCCACCGGGCCTGACCAGTCGCAGGCCGCGTCCACGCTGCTGCTCAGTTGCAGGCAGTCGCCCACTGTTCCCTCGAGTTCGGCGACCCCGCCGGAAGTGGCGGCAAGGGCTGAAAGATGTCCTCCGGACGAGAAGCCGGAAGTGGCGATGAACGAGGTGTCGAATCCGTACTTGGCGGCGTTGCCCCGGACAAAGCGTATCACGGCTTTGATGTCCTCAATCTGGGCGGGGAACTTGGCATCGGCGCTGGAGCGGTGGTTCGGGGTGACCACGGCATAGCCTGCGTCGAGCATGGCCTGGCAGATGGTGCCGAGATCGGCCATACCCTTGGAGTTGTTGCTGTACCAGGCACTGCCGTAGATGTGGATGACTACCGGATAATTTGCTTTCTTCTCCTTGGGGAGGTAGATGTCGAGCCGGTGGTAGACTTCACCGTCCCCGGCGTAGTCGATGTCGGCGTACTTCTGTGAATACTCCATTTTGACCTCCGGCATCTGGAATCCTCCGAATCCTCCGGCCGGTGCTCCCTGTGGCTGCGCGTGGAGGCAGAGCGCGGTGAGGAGCGTTAATAAAGTGGCGCTTGTTCTTTTCATGATGCCACAAATATAATATATGGCCGGTGTCGGCGGGTTGGCTGCCGGGTGATCTGATACTTGGGTAAAACTAATTGAAACACCTTCAGGGCTGTCGGGGGGCGATTCGCTGGACGGGCCATGGAATTTCGTACGGGAAAGGGTGGGTTTGCCGAACCAAATGGTGCGCGCCGGGCATTTGGTACGGGAGAGGCCGGATTTGCCGTACGGAATGGGTCAAGTGCGCTGGCTGAGCTGATTGGTGCAGCACGCTACGCTTCCACGAAGCTGTCGGCCACTTCGTTGGCGTGGGCAAGGGCAGGGAAGATGTTGGGGTAGATGTTGCCCTCGCCGATGATCTCGTCCACACCGAATTTCTTCAGTGTCCCGAGCACCCGCTCGTTGACGCCTGACAGGATGACTTCCACCCCGCGCTTGTGGGCCATGTCGATGATGTTTTTGAGGTTCTTGACCCCTGTGGAGTCGATGAACGGCACTTTGCGCATGCGGATGATGCGCACGCGGGTGTCCTTGTTGCGCCGCTCGAATTCCTCGGAACGGCTTGCCAGGCCGAAGAAGTAAGGGCCGTTGATCTCGTAAACCTCCACACCCTTGTGGATGTCAAGCATCTCCACATCGTCCTTGGAGGCCATGTCGTCGTCATCTGTGGCGGCGAGCCTGTCCTGGTCGAGGACCTCGATGCTGGAGGTTTGCATCATGCGGCGCACGAACATGGCTATGGCCAGTACCACCCCGACTTCGATGCCCACGGTGAGGTCCACGATCACGGTGAGGAAGAACGTGATGAGCAGCACCGCCACGTCCGGGGCGTCACCCTTGAGGAGGTAGCGGAAACTGCGCCACTCGCTCATGTTGAACGCCACCACCACCAGTATGGCGGCAAGGCAGGATAGCGGGATGTACACGGCATACGGCATCAGGAAAAGGTAGATGAGCAGCAGGACGGCAGCATGGATGATGCCTGCCACGGAGGTGCGTGCACCGTTGTTGATGCTGGCCATGGTCCTGGCAAGCGCGCCGGTGGCCGGGATGCCCCCGAACAGAGGGGTGATGATGTTGGCGATGCCCTGACCGATCAGTTCGGTGTTGGAGTCATGCTGCTTGCCGGTCACGCCGTCCGCGACCATTGCTGCCAGGAGGGACTCGATGGCGCAGAGCACGGCAATGGTGAACGCCGGGGAAACGAGGCTCTTGATGGTCTGGAAATCCATTGCCGGGGCAACTGGCTTGGGCATTGGCAGCCCTTCAGCCAGTTCGGGAAACTTGGACCCTATCGTAGCGAATTCAATCCCGGTGAAACGGCTCAGAAGGACAGAAGCCGCCGTGCCGATGATGAGTGCGATGAGCGAGCCCGGAATCTTGTGGAACCCCCACTTGTTCCAGAAGATGATGACCAGCAGACATCCCACGCTCAAAGCTGTCTCGGTGGGGGAAATATGGGAGATGTTCTGGAAATAGCAGATCCACTCCGGGATGAATCCGGACGGTACGGAGACATCTCCGAGGCCGAAGAAATCCTTCATCTGTGTGGAGAAGATGGTGAGGGCGATGCCGCTCGTGAACCCGACCACGATGGGGTAGGGGATGAACTTGAACACAGCTCCCATCTTGCACAGGCCCATGGCTACCAGGATGACGCCGGCCATTATCGTGGCGATGGTGAGTCCCTGGATGCCGTACTGGGCGACGATGCCCGAGACGATGACGATGAATGCACCGGTCGGGCCGCCGATGAGGAAGCGGGACCCTCCGAAGACGGAGATCAGGAAACCGGCGACAATCGCGGTGATGAGTCCCTGCTGTGGGGACACTCCGCTGGCGATACCGAATGCGATTGCGAGCGGCAGGGCGATGATTCCTACTACGACACCTGCGATGAGGTCGGAGACGAAGCGCTCACGACTGTACCGCCCCTTCTTGAAGAGGTGGAAAAACTTAGGGCTGAACACCATTATAATAAATACACTACTTTTTGCGCCTTTCCGGCGTTTTTGCGTTTTGCAAATGGGCCGCAAAGATAGTGTCTTACCATCGGAAATCAAAATTCCGCGCGCCGGGTCGCATCGCCGTGCGCACCAAGGGGCCTGGTGCGCACCGAATCAGCCCCGTGCGCACGGCGATGTTCCACGC
>CAKUYG010000058.1 GCA_934702165.1 uncultured Bacteroidales bacterium
GGTGTGAGCTATACAAACGGTGCCCACCGTGCATACGCTTCAGTGGCCCTGAGCCACCGCGAGCCGGAGCGCAACAATTTCACGGACAACTACAATTATCCGGCCCCTGTGGCCGAGAGCCTGATTGACTATGAGGCAGGTTACCAGCTCAATGCCGGCAAGGTGCGCGCCGGGGTCAACCTCTACTACATGGACTACCGCAACCAGTTTGTCCAGACCGGACAGGTCAGCGACATCGGCGAGAACCTCACGACAAATATCGCCAAGTCTTATCGTGCCGGTGCTGAACTCACTCTCGCCTGGGATGTGACCCGCTGGCTTACCCTTGAGGGCAACGCGGCCCTGAGCGCCAACAGGATCCTTGACTTCGACGAATATGTAGAGGACTGGGATGACAGCGAAGACGGCTACCGCGTGATCCACTACAACGAGTCAACCCTTGCTTTCTCCCCGTCAGCCATCCTCAACGGTTTCGCCGATTTCCATTTCGGAGATTTCAATGCCGTATGGCACACGGGTTTCGTAGGCCGCCAGTATCTTGACAACACTGCCAACGCGGACCGCTCCCTGCCTGCTTACACATGCTCCGACATCAACTTCGGATACACCTTCCGCTTCACGGGGGCTCTCAAGGAGCTGCGCCTCGGCTTGACGCTCAACAATGTGTTCAACAGTCATTTTGCCACGAGCGGCTGGGTTTATTCGGCCATAGCTGAAAGTTATGGACATCCTGAAGACAACCGCTATTACCAGTTGGGCTTCGTCCCGAACGCCGGGTTCACGGCTCTCGGGAACGTTGTGCTCAGATTCTAAAAACCGCTTCTTATGCAGGACTTCATCGCCACACACTGGCTTGACATCCTGACCACAGCCCTGGGGCTCGCCTATATCCTGCTGGAATACAAGGCGAGCCTCTGGCTTTGGCTGGTGGCTTTCGTGATGCAGAGCCTCGATGTCGTGCTGTACTATCAGCACGGGCTTTATGCCGACTGCGGCATGGAATTCTACTACATCGCCATGACCGTCTACGGCTTCATCAACTGGAAATACCTCAAGAACAAGGATGACAAGCCCCGGGCGGTCACGCACTTCGAGCGCCGCTATATCCTGCCCTGGACTCTGGCCACGCTCGCACTGTGGGGTCTGATTTATTTTCTGCTGGTGCGCTACACCGACTCCCGCGTCCCTCTGACGGACAGTCTCACTACTGCCCTGAGTTTCGTGGGGTGCTGGGCGCTTGCGCGCAAGTATCTGGAACAGTGGCTGATATGGATAGTTGTAGATGTTATTACCTGCGCCCTGTATTTCTACAAGGGCATCCCGTTCAAGGCCTCCCTATACGGTGTGTATGTGATTATAGCCGTGGCAGGCTACATCAAGTGGCGGAAAATGCTTAATATTTCATAACTTTGCCTTTTATGAAAGTCAAGGCTTTGTTTCCGGGGTCTTTTGACCCTTTCACTTCAGGACATCTCAACATCCTGCGCAGGGCGCTCACGATGTTTGACGAGGTGACCGTAGCCGTCGGCATCAACCAGGACAAGCGCGGATTTTTCTCCGGCGAGCAGAAACAGGACATAATCCGCCAGACGGTGCGGGGGATGGACAATGTGGTGATCATGCAGTATGACGGGCTGACAGTGGACATCTGCCGTGAACTCGGCATCCGCCATATCGTCAGGGGAGTGCGCAACATGCTTGACTTCGAGAACGAGAGGGCCATAGCCGACGCCAACCGCCGTCTGGCACCCGAGATTGAGACGATAATCATCCCTACCGCCCAAGAGTTCGCACATATATCCTCTTCTGCCGTGCGTGACATACTACGGCACCATGGTGATACTTCTCTGTTCATGGAGCCGTGGGTCAAACTCCCGGATGTCGGGATATGAGACGGCTTTCCCTTTGTCTTGCCTCGATGCTGTCCGCGCTTCTCCTTGCCGCGCAGACGGATACTCTTGATTCCGAGCGCTATGCGGGACTTGACAGCCTGTTGACCCAGTTCTATTCTTCGCTTGAGAGGGAGAGCATAGATGTGAAGAACTCTGAATTTGACCATCTCATCTCCACCTGTCAGGACTCCCTGACCAGACAGCATGTCACTCTCCGCATTTTCGACCACTACCGTCATTCCCGTCTGATGGGGGAGGAGGCTGTGGCCATACATGTCTATGACACATGGCTTGCCACGGGCCTTGTGCGCACGGGGACGGACATCGAGCTTATGGACGCCCAGATATTCGCCGACTTCAACCGCTCGTCCCTCATCGGGATGACGGCCCCGAAGGTCAGGCTTCTCAAGCCTCACGGCGGGAGCGAGACCGTGCCTGCCGACGGCAAGGTGGCGGTACTTTTCTTTTATGACACCTCCTGCGCGAAGTGCCGTCTTGAAGCTCAAGTGCTTCCGTCGGTGCTCTCACAGGTGGATTTCCCGATGAACTTCTATGCCGTCTATACCGGCACCGACAAGAAGGACTGGAAGGCCTTCCGCAAAAACTTCAGGATCCCGGGCAGGAAAGTCAAACTCCATCACCTGTGGGATCCCGATATGGATTCTGACTATCAGAAGTGTTACGGGGTCACGGGCACGCCGAGGATGTTTGTCGTGTGGAAGGACGGGGAGATACTCGGACGGAGGCTGGAGGTCGCCAATCTGCAGGAAATCATCCACTATATAAGCATCACTGATGGCAAGGAAAAGCAGAAAGAAAAGTAAGTCCTCCTCCATCGACCCGTCTTACCTGGACCGTCAGAAGGACTCCCTCAAACGCAAATACCGCAAGTCCATACTCTTTAATGAGCAGGAACTTGCGGCAATAGATGAATATTGCAGGCGCTTCAAGGTCTCTTCACGCTCTGCCCTTGTAAGGGAGGCCCTCATGGAGCGTGTCCTCAAGGGCCTCGAAGAGAACCATCCGACCCTCTTCTAGACTTACTGGAAGATGAAGTCGATCACGTCCTTGATGTTCTGGACGTAGTGGAAAGTCAAGCCGTCGATGTATACAGGCTTGATGTCCTCGATGTCCTTGCGGTTGTCCTCGGATATGACGATCGTGTGGACTCCGGCCCTTTTGGCGGCAAGGATCTTCTCCTTGATGCCGCCCACAGGCAGAACTCTTCCCCTGAGGGTCATCTCTCCGGTCATTGCAAGCCCTGACATCACGGCCTGTCCTCTGAGGGCGGAGACCATGGAGCTGACCATGGTGATGCCGGCAGAAGGACCGTCCTTCGGTGTGGCGCCCTCAGGCACGTGGACATGGACATCCTTGGCGGCGAACTCTTCAGAAGTCATCTTGGCCATCTCCGGATGAGCCTTGATATATTGGTATGCGATGGTGGCTGACTCCTTCATCACATCTCCGAGGTTTCCAGTCATGGTCATCACTCCCTTGCCGTTGGATACGGAACTCTCGACGAAGAGGATTTCGCCTCCCATCTGTGTCCATGCCAGTCCGGTCACCACTCCAGGGGCTTCGTTGCCCTTCTGCTTGTCGTGGAAAGCCACCGGCAGTCCGAGGTACTCCTTGAGCATGTCTTTCTTGATGACTTTCGGGCAGTCTTCTCCGAGCGCTATCTTCTTGGCGCTGACACGGGCGATCTTGGCGATCTGCTTTTCGAGACCACGCACACCTGACTCGTGGGTGTACTGGTCGATGATCTCCGCGAGGGCGGCCTTGTCGATCTTAAGCGTGCCTTTGGCGATGCCGTGCTCCTCAAGCTGCTTAGGCACGAGGAACTTCTTGGCTATCTCCATCTTCTCCTCTGCGAGGTAGCCGGTGACGTTGATCACCTCCATACGGTCGAGAAGGGCCGGCTGGATAGGGGAGATGCTGTTGGCCGTGGTGATGAAGAGCACATTGCTCAGGTCGTAGTCCAGATCCAGATAGTTGTCGTGGAACGCCCCGTTCTGCTCCGGGTCGAGCGCCTCCAGCAGGGCTGATGACGGGTCACCTTTGAAGTCGGAGCTGAGCTTGTCTATCTCGTCGAGCACGATCACCGGGTTGGAGGTGCCTGCGCGGGCGATGCCGTTGAGGATACGGCCCGGAAGGGCTCCCACATAAGTCTTGCGGTGGCCTCTGATCTCAGCCTCATCGTGCATGCCTCCGAGGGCTATGCGGACATATTTGCGCCCCAGGGCCTTCGCCACGGACTTTCCGAGCGAGGTCTTGCCGACTCCCGGAGGGCCATAGAGGCAGAGGATAGGGGATTTCATGTTGCCCTTGAGCTTGAGGACGGCAAGGTATTCTATGATTCTGTCCTTGACTGTGTCAAGCCCGTAGTGGTCGTGGTCGAGCACCTTCTGGGCATGGTTCAGGTCGAGGTTGTCCTTGCTCATCTCCCCCCACGGCAGCTGGAGCATGAACTCCAGATAGTTGTACTGCACGCTGTAGTCTGGCGAAGAAGGGTTGTATTTCTCAAGCTTGGCGAGCTCCTTGTTGAAGACTTCGGCTATCTCTGCCGGCCAGTTCTTCTTGGCGGCCTTCTCCCTGAATCGGTCGAACTCTTCGGCATCGTCCATGCCGAGCTCCTCCTGGATGGTGCGCAGCTGGTTGTTGAGGTAGTATTCCCTCTGCTGCTGATCCATCTCGCTCTTGACCTTCTGGTTGATCTCCTGCTTGATCTTCATCAGCTCTATCTGCACGTTGAGCATGGAGAGGAGCTTGAGTCCGCGGACCTTGACATCGTCATACTCCAGCAGTCCCATCTTGGTCTCGAAGTTCTCGACTTCTATAGTGGTCGCTATGAAGTTGACAAGGAAACGGAAGTCATCGATGGCCTTGACTGCGCCGATGGTCTCGCGCGTCCCGAGGTTGGAAGAGCGCAGGATGCTGATCGCCTTTTCTTTGAGGGCCTCGCCGATTGCCTTTATGTCAGTGCTGTGGTTGTCCTCTTTGAGCACATCGTCAAGATAGTGCACCTTGGCGGTGATGTATGGCTCATATCCGAGCACAGCATCCAGTCCCAGACGCTTGAATGCCTGCAGGATGGCGGTGATGGTGCCGTCCGGCATCTCCAGGGTCTTGATGATCTTGCACACTGAGCCGTAGCGGTAGAGATCCTCTTCCTGAGGCTCCTCCACCATCACGTCCTCCTGCGGTACGGCACCGATGAAGAATCCTTCCTTCTCGGCGTCCTGGATGAGCTTTATGGACTTCTCGCGTCCTATCGTGACAGGGTATATCGCACCCGGGAACAGCACCGCATTGCGCAATGCCAGAATCGGCAGCACATCAGGCAGTTCCGTCTCGTCAAACTTCATGGCCCCCTCGCCCTGGAGTACAGGTATGATGCTCACCTCCGCTCCGGACGGGAAAGTTATTTTTTTATCTTGTCTCATAATTCTGTCAATTTGTCAGTATTTCTATCGGCCAAAACCGGACTGACATATTTGTCAATCTCCGTGCCACTGCAAAATTAACAACTTCTGACAGAACTATTTTGATTAATGAAAAAAATAATCTATTTTTGCACTCCCAAGTTTTTGAAAATTATTGAGAATTAAATATTAAGACAATGACTAAAGCAGAAATCGTTAACGAGGTTGCCAAATCTACCGGCATCGAGAAGGTCACGGTGCAGACCGTTGTGGAGGCCACAATGGAGAGCATCAAGTCATCAATCATCAAGGGTAACCCTGTGTACCTGCGTGGCTTCGGCAGCTTCATCATCAAGCACCGTGCTCAGAAGGCCGCCCGCAACATCACCAAGCAGACCACAATGACCATCCCTGCGCACGACATCCCGGCTTTCAAGCCGTCAAAGTCATTCGTTGCTTCAGTGAAGACCAAGTAAATCTATAAAACATGCCAAACGGAAAGAAGCATAAGAGACATAAGATGTCCACGCACAAGCGCAAGAAGCGCTTGCGTCTGAACAGACATAAGAAGAAGTAGTCGAGAAAAGCCTGACGGGGGATCCGGCGGGCTTTTTTAGTGATTGATGCAAATGGAAAACACCGCGAAAACAGAAAAAGATCTTGTGGTAGACGCTTCGGCGTCGGAAGTGAGGATCGCCCTGATGGAGAACCATCGGCTGATCGAGCTTGACAGGGAGTCAACCAAGGATCACGGCTTCTCGGTGGGTGATGTCTATCTTGGCAGAGTCAAGAAGATACTCCCCGCCCTGAATGCTGCTTTCGTGGACATAGGTGACAGCAAGGAGGCTTTCATACACTATCTTGACCTCGGCCTGTATTTCACGGCGTTCGACACGTTCGTCCGCGAAAGCAATCCCAACAAGGACATGGGCGAGCTCTACTCTAAAATCAAGATAGGTCCGGTTCTCGCCAAGGAGGGCCGCATCGAAGACCACCTCAAGCCGGGGCAGATGATCATCTCCCAGATTGTCAAGGAACCTATATCCACAAAAGGATCCAGGCTGACGGCGGAGATTTCATTGGCAGGACGCAACATTGTACTGCTCCCCTTCGCCGAGAAGGTGAGCGTCTCACAGAAAATCTCCTCCCGCGAGGAGAAAAGAAGGCTTGAAGTCCTGGTGCGCAGCATCTTGCCGCACAACTACGGCGCCATCATACGCACGGCAGCGGAGAACAAGAACGCCGCAGTGCTCGTGGCCGAGCTCCGTTCCCTCATCGAGAAGTGGGAGGGCTCATGGAAGAAGATAGCCGCATCCAAAGGAGTCAAGCTGCTCTTCACAGAGTACGACAGGACCACGGCGACCATCCGCGACCTTTTCAACGAGACATTCACGAATGTCTATGTCAACGATCAGAAGATCTATGAGGAGGTCCGCCGATATGTGTCGCTGATCTCTCCGGACAAGGAAAAGATAGTCAAACTCTATGAGGGCAAGGAGCCTATCTTCGACCATTTCGAAGTGTCGCGCCAGATCAAGAGCTCTTTCGGCAAGGTCGTGCCGATGAAGCAGGGCGCGTATCTGGTGATAGAGACGACCGAGGCTCTCAACGTCATCGATGTCAACAGCGGCATCAGGGCCAAGACCAACGACCAGGAGGAGAACACCTTCGAGGTCAACAAGATCGCGGCGGAAGAGATTGCGCGTCAGCTTCGCCTCCGGGATATGGGAGGAATCGTGATTGTCGATTTCATCGACATGGACAAGGCTGAGCACCGCAACGAGCTGTTCAAGTACATGAGGGAACTGATGGATTCTGACAGGGCCAAGCACAATGTCCTGCCTCTCACCAAGTTCGGCCTCATGCAGCTCACCCGTCAGAGGATACGCCCGGTGACTGAGATCGACACGGCAGAGAAATGCCCTTTGTGCCACGGCACCGGCAAGATCACATCCACCGCCGTCATAGACGAGCAGATAGAAAGGAATCTTGCGGATTTCGTGGAGAAGGGGACAAAGACATTTACGCTCAAGGTAAGCCCGATCCTGGGCGCGTACCTGAGCCGCGGATTCAATTCTTTTGTCCGCAAGTGGAAACGGAAGTACAAGTGCAAGCTGGATCTTGTCGAGGACAACGATCACAGCATCCTGCAATATGAATTCTATGATGAAGAAGGAAAGGCTCTCAGTTGAGAGCCTTTCCTTCTTAAAGTTCTCAACCCCAGTCACTTCGTGACAGCCCCTTTCATGGGCATGCCGGCTCGGCGATGCCTTCGCCGGGCGTCTCCGCTGCTCATTTGCTTCGCAAACTCGCTGACGCTCCGCCGCGCCGCTGACGCGGCCCTACGGGAGAGAGCCTTTCTTTCCTTTTTGCTATTCGTAGTCGCCCTCGGGGTGCTTGACATCGCGGACGGAGACGTCCCACACCTTGCAGCACAGGTCCTTGCCGTCTGGTCCCTCGACATAGAGGGTCACGACATAGCGGGCATTGTCCTTGGCGTATTCATGCACCGGGTTCTGCTCGGTGGAGGTGGTGCCGTCACCGAAATCCCATTTCCATGAGGTGATGTTGCCGTAGCTGCGGTCGCGGAAGGCCACGAGACGGCTGTGGTCGATGACCTCGTGCGTCCAGGCGGCTTCAACCGGCTTGCGGAACTGCGCCTCGAGCGGCATCAGGGTGAAGAGGCGCTCCATGGAGGCGTTGCCGAACATCCTGTGGTGCTTGGAGAGGTTCCAGAAACCGGAACTTCCACGTCCGCCGTCGTAATCGATCACCGCCCAGCACAGGCCGATCTTCTTGCCCTCGTAGAGCTTGCTTTCGGTGGAATATGCCGGCCCGTCAGGACTTGCGAAGTCGAACGGTGTGATGTAGAACTCGAACTTGAGGGTGCCGCTCTCCCCGTGTTTGAAGTCATAGCTGTATGCGTAGTTGGCGTAAGGGAGGTCCTTGAGCCACTGCTGCGTGCCCCAGACCATGGTCCATGACTTGCCAGGTGTCGGGGGAGTCATGATGTGGTAGTTCTGCGCATGCACGTTCTGCAGCTGGAAAAAGGCGTCGAAACGGCTGAGAACCTCATCGTTGAGGCGGAATTCGTCGATATGAGGGCCGCCGGAGAGGTCTCCGTCCACCACGATCTCGAAGGTGTCGTTGCGCAGGCCGAGCTGGTCGAAGTCCCAGAAGTCATCGTATGCCTCGTAATAGAAGTACAGGCGGTTGAGCCCCTCGACCCAGCCCACCTTGACCTTGATGTCAAGGGTTGACTTGTCTATGCCCTTGTGTTTTCCGCTGTCGTCCCACATTTCCTCTATAGGGACGGTGTAGCTCTCGGGCACGATGTCCCAGTCGGAGAACTCCCCGTCGATGCGGGGGATCTGGTTCTTGGGGAACTGGAACACCTTGAATCCCGGCTCTGTGACCTGGACATCTATTGTCCTGCCGGGGAGCATGTTCTTGCCCTTGTACGGGTTGTCCTGGGCTCCGAGGGTGAGGATGGAGGCGGCGGCGAGTGAGGCGGCCGCAAATGGTTTGAGGATGGTCATTATCTGTAGTTGTAAAGTTGAACCTTGATGAATCCCGGATCAGGAGTGCCGAAATTGAGGCCCTGGCCGGAGAAGCCTTCCTCGACGGCCGGGACGAGGTCGTAGCGGAGCTGGATCTGGTCGCCGTTGAGCCAGCGGCCCTCGACCCATTTGCCGTCAACATAGTCGCCTTCCGTGACCTTGGCAAGTCCCACGATGTCGCTGCCCTCCTTCGGCAGGAACGTCACACGGACGTTGGATCCCAGGACGAGATAACTGTCGGCGCTCTCCTGGATGACGATGGCGTAGCCTATCGCGTCAGGGGCGTAGGTGCCGCCGGTGAGCTGTGGCGCTCCTCCGTTGCGGCGTCCGCTTGAGACGAGCTCGCAGCAGACTTTGTAGTCTCCGAGGAGAAGCTCTTCCTTGAGCCTCATGGGATTGGATCCTTTGAGCCATGAAGCGCGGATGCGTCCTTCGGCCTGGGCTTTGAGGATCTGGGCGGAAGCGGCGTCCGCCTTGCGGTAGAATGCGCTGAAGGTGGCGTTGGACGGGTCGAGGGCGTCCCTGTCAAGTCCGAACGGGGAGTATCCTATGCCGCCCATCTCGCCGATGGTGAAGGCTGCGTTGGCTGCGCCCTGCTGTCCGGCGCGGGATTCCGGCACGAATACCGGGTTGCCGCTGCGGGCGTACATCTTCAATATGTTCTGATAGTCGGGAAGATATATGTCCGGGGAGAGGATATCGATGGACGGGGCTGCTGCTCTCCAGATGTCGTGGTTCTGCGCCTGTGGGCCGCCTGAAGGGTAGTTGCCCGGGCGGGTGTCCTCTGGCTGGACTATCCATGCGTTGACGAAGGTCGGCAGGGCGTATTCGGCTTTGCCTGCTGCGGAGACCTTATTCATGTATGAGGCGTAGTTCCAGGCCATGAAGATCTCGTCGGTGCGGTCGTTTTTGCCGAATACCTCCTCCCATGTGCCGGAAGTGGCGTAGTTGCTGTTCTTCCAGGCGGCGAGGGTCTCCGGGAGCAGGGAGTCCTTGTGCTCGACAAGGTACTTGATGAGCTGCTGCGGCACCGGACCGGCGAAGGCGGTGTTGGCTGCCGGGCAGTAGTCACGGGTGTAGCCGTGCAGGCCGACCTCGTTCTCCATCTGGATCATGATGACTGTCTGCTCCTTGGCGTCAATCTCCTTGACGTGCTTCATCATGGCTGCGTAGGCTTTGCCGTCGGCTTCAGCTGTGGCTGAACCGAGTGTGCTTAGGATGGGAAGGGTCTTGCCGTCCTTGGTGAGGGCTGACGGGAAGCGTGCGGCGTCTTTCTTGACCCATGTCGGGTGGTAGCTGCTGACGCCGTTTTTCCAGCTTCCGAACCACAGCAGGACGAGCTTCATGTCGTGTGCCCTGGCGTCGGCGATGAGATCATCGACCACGGTGAAGTCGAACTTGCCTTCCTGTGGCTCCGTCTGCTCCCAGCTGACGACGGCGAGGACTGTGTTGATGCCCGCTTTCTGCAGGGCATCCCAGTGCGGGACCATGTACGCCCTGCTGGATGAAGATGAGTTCATGAGTTCGCAGGACAGAGCCAGATACGGTTCCCCTTTGACTATGAGCTGTGTGACAGGGCCTCTTTTTTCGAGGTGCGGGGCCGGCATGAATTCAGTTGCTGAATCGGCGGATGGCTGCGTGCATGCGGCGAAAGCCAGCGCTGACACGCAAAGTGTGGTAATGATTTGTTTTGTCATATTGTAGTTTTAGTTCCGTAAAGTTACGGATAATTTCCGAGATGCTCTTGCAAGTATGTTTTTTCTTCGTATATTTGCAGTACAATTTAGAATAATTCAAAATTAGAAGCGATTATGGTCAAGAAATTCAGATGTACCGTTTGCGGTTATGTATATGAGGGTGAGAACCCTCCGGCAGAGTGTCCGGTTTGCCATGCAAAGGCGGACAAGTTCGTAGAAATAAAGGAAGACGATGAGAAGTGGGCCTGCGAGCACAAGCTCGGCGACGGCCAGGTGGCTGATGCAGAGGTTATGCAAGGCCTGCATGATCACTTCAACGGCGAGTGCACCGAGGTGGGCATGTATCTGGCGATGAGCCGTCAGGCCGAGCGCGAGGGCTATCCTGAGATTGCGGAGGCTTTCAAGCGCTACGCTTTCGAGGAGGCTGAGCATGCATCCAAGTTCGCCGAACTTCTCGGCGAGGTGGTATGGGACACCAAGACCAACCTCAAGAAGCGCGCCGAGGCCGAGGCCGGTGCCTGCGAGGGCAAGCTCGCCATCGCCACCCGCGCCAAGCAGCTGGGCTACGATGCCATCCACGACACCGTGCATGAGATGGCGAAAGACGAAGCCCGCCACGGGGCAGGTTTCAAGGGGCTCTATAAGAGGTTCTTCGGCGACAAGTAATCTCCAAAGTCAAAAATAGCCGGAGGGGGCCGGTGCAACTATGCGATGTTTTTGTTC
>CAKUYG010000059.1 GCA_934702165.1 uncultured Bacteroidales bacterium
AGACAGAACTGCTTCCGCTCTCCGGGAGCGCCCGCAAATACTACAGAATCAGCGGCGAAGGCGGCACGGTCATCGGCTGCATAGGCACGAACCCGGCCGAGAACAGAGCATTCCTCACCATTGACGCGAAGTTCCGTGAAGCGGGCCTGCATGCCCCGGAAGTTTACGCTGTCTCCCCTGACGGGATGGCCTATATCCAGGAAGACCTCGGCGACGGGCAGCTGTTCTCGCTTCTGCGCCCCGGCATCGCAAAAGGCAGCTTCACAGGAGAGCAGATGGACTGGCTCCACGACACGATTGCCCTGCTGCCGGCAGTACAGTTCAAGGTAGGTGAGGGCATGGACTGGAGCGTATGTTTCCCCGACAGGGAGTTCAATGCACGGATGGTCAACTTCGACCTGAGCTATTTCAAATACGATTTCCTGAAACTCACCGGGCTGGAGTTTGACGAGATCCGCCTCCAGGATGACTTTGACCGGCTGCGTGACGATTCCCTCGATTTTGAAGGCGACACGTTCATGTACAGGGACTTCCAGGCACGCAACATCATGATAAAGGACGGCGAGCCGTGCTTCATCGACTTCCAGGGCGGTCGCAGGGGTCCGGTACAGTACGACCTCGCTTCGTTCCTCTGGAACGCCGGCACCCACTTCTCCCCTGCTCTGCGCTCAGAGCTTGAAGCCGTGTACATCAAGGCTTTGCAGGAATACACCAGGGTCGATGAGGACGAATTCAGACGCAAATACCGGCTGATCACCCTCGTCCGCCTGCTGCAGGAGTTCGGGGCATACGGGTTCCGTGGCCTTGTCGAGCGCAAGCAGCTCTTCATCGACTGCATCCCGACGGCGCTCGGCTGCATCCGTGAGCTCACACAAGAGCCGTTCAGACGCTACCCGTACCTCAACTCCGTACTGCGCCGCCTGTGCGAAGACTGGGACGGACGCACCATCCTCCCCGGAGTCAAGATCAGCCTTTGAGAGTTTCGGTTGTAATAGAAACTTTTTCTATATTTGCGGAAAGTTTCGGTTATGACAGAAAACATCGAGAACCTTTCGCGTTACAATCCGTGGAACGGGAACAACATCGCATCAGGATTCAGACGTGATGATTATTTACGGAAAATATCCGCTTTCACCGGAAACAATCTGGTGAAAGTGCTCACAGGTCAGCGCCGCGTCGGGAAGAGCTACATCCTCAGGCAAGTCGTGATGGATCTGGTCGCCAGCGGCATAGATGACCGGAACATCTTGTTCATCAGCAAGGAGTTTTCGAGCTTTGATTTTCTTGAAACGAATAAAGAGCTTGACGACCTCATCAAAGAATACCATACAGAACTGAGCCCCTCCGGCAAGACATATATTTTCATTGATGAAGTCCAGAATATAGAGGGCTGGGAAAAAAGCGTAAACTCGCTGTCCCAGGATTTTTCCTCTCCATGCGAAGTGTTCATCAGCGGTTCAAACTCAAAGATGCTGTCCGGCGAACTGGCTTCACTGCTTTCCGGCCGATATGTTGAATTGGAGGTTTTTCCCCTCTCCTACATCGAATGGATCGGAATCACCGCAAGAGAGTCCGGACAGAAATCATACGGAGAATACCTGCAAGAAGGCGGACTTCCCGAATTGACACATCTGGGCACAGCGGAAGTCAAAAGGAACTACATATCAAGTTTGAGGGATACCATACTTTTGCGCGACATAATCTCGCGCTTCAAGATACGGGATGCCAGAACCCTTGAAGATCTGTTTGTATATCTTGTGAACAATGCCACCAAGCTCTTCACGCCCAATTCAATAGTGCGCTTTTATAAAGGGAAGGGAAAATCCGTCAACTACGAGACAGTGGCGACATACCTCGGTTACCTTGCCGACACTTACCTGGTCCACAAGGCCGAAAGATACAACATTCAAGGAAGAGAGGTCATAGCCGGGAACTGCAAATATTACATCAACGACCTGTCATTCCGGAATTATCTGTATCGGGGCTTTGCCTTCGGCTACGGATATGAACTGGAGAACCTCATATATCTGGATTTGAGGCGGGCCGGATACGACGTTTATGTCGGGAACATCTCCAACACGATGGAGGAACGTCAACTGGAAGTGGATTTTGTCGGCATAACCGGTGACAAGAAGATATATGTCCAGGTCGCTTACAAAATGGATGACCCGGAAACAATGAGGCGTGAATACACTCCGTTGAGCCTCATAAAAGACAGTTATCCGAAATATGTCGTCACCATGGACGAGTTCAGATTCCCCAGCAACAACGGAATTACCCATGTTCAAGCGTGGGATTTCCAGAATGAATTAAAAAAACAAGCATGACATCATATATAAAAACAGCCATGATCTTTGCGGCGGGGCTCGGGACGAGGCTCAGGCCCATCACCGACTCCATGCCGAAGGCCCTTGTCAAAGTGGGCGGGGTGCCGATGCTTGAGAGGATTCTGCTCAAGATCAAAGACGCCGGAGTAAAAGATGTCGTAGTCAACGTCCACCATTTCGCCTCGCAGATTGAGGATTTCCTCTCGGCTAACGCCGGCTTCGGGATGAAGATCGACATCTCCCGCGAGCCTGGGCAAGCCCTTGAGACCGGGGGCGGGATCCGCCACGCCGCACCGCTGCTCAAGGGATGCGGGCGTTTTCTCGTGCACAACGTGGACATGCTCAGCGACCTTGACCTGGACTGGTTTTTCTCTCAGGACGACCCGTCTTCGCTTGCGACGCTGCTTCTGACAGAATCCGATGATGCCGACCGCTACCTGCTCTTCGATGAGGAGATGCTGCTGCGCGGATGGACAAATGTCCGCACCGGCGAGGTTCGCAGCCCTTTTGCGGACTTCGATCCCCTCTCCTGCCGGAAGTATTCGTTCTGCGGAATCCATCTCCTCTCCGAGAGAGCGCTCCGCATGATGGAAAAGTGGCCGGAGAAGTTCTCCATAATAGACTTCTACCTGGCCGCCTGCGCCATGGAAGAAATAAGGGGAGTTGTGGCCAGACCTCTGAATATCATAGATATAGGCACTCCGGAGAAGCTCGCCGAAGCAGACACTCTCGTCCAAAAAGGAGCTTTTTGAGACGAAGTCTTGCCATTGCGCTCTTTTTGACCTATATTTGCAAGGTTGTTTTACCTCATCCCTTATGAGCTTGGATAAATTGAAGCAGAATCTTCGGACTATCCCTGATTTTCCGAAGAAAGGTATCCTTTTTTATGACATCACCACCCTGTTCAAGAGTGCTGACTGCCTTGCCGAACTCAGCGACAGGCTCTATGACCTGTACAAGGACAAGGGCATAACCAAGGTCGTCGGGATAGAGTCCAGAGGCTACATAATGGGGGCCATTTTGGCAGCGAGGCTCGGTGCAGGGTTCATACCCGTGCGCAAGGAGGGCAAGCTCCCGGCAGAGGTCTTCAAGGAAGAATACGAACTGGAGTACGGCAACGCAGCCATCGAGATCCACAAGGACGCCATCACTGAAGACGATGTGGTGCTTGTGCACGATGACCTGCTCGCCACGGGCGGCACGATGGAGGCGGCGCGCAGACTGGTGGAGAGAAACCACCCGAAATCCGTGTACCTCAACTGCATAATCGAGCTCATGGAACTCTCCGGCCGCAAGGCCTTCCCGTCCGATACGGAAATCACATCCATATTGCAACTGTAACATACAGGGCCTGCTGCACGCAGGCCCTGCCTTTTTGCTGACATTTTACCATATATAAAAATGATGAAAAAAGTACTCATTGCGGCAGCTGTTGCCACAGCGTTCTTCGCTCAAGGAGCCAAGGCGCAGACCAACCTTCAGACTTTCTGGGACTTCGGTCGCGGTCATGTCACCACCACCCTCGAGGGCTACTACGGAGACAACTGGGGAGACACCTTCTTCTTCGTTGACTACGACTACAACACCAAAAACTCCGACGGCAAGTTCATCGGCGTCAGCGGCAGCTACTTCGAGATCGCCCGCGGTCTCAACTTCTGGAAGAACACCTCACTGGCAGATCTCAGCGCGCATGTCGAGTACAACGGCGGCGTAGGCTTCGGCAGCCAGAACTTCCTCTTCGGCGCAGATTACCTCCTGCACAACGCCGACTACTCCAACACTTTCAAGTTCTCCCTCATGTACAAGACCTTCAGCGGCAACGCCAGCAGCGACACCCCGCTCCAGTTCACCTTCGTATGGGGCATGAAGAACCTCTTCGGTGTGGACGGCCTCAATTTCAGCGGCTTCGCCGATATCTGGGGAGAGAACACCAAATACTGGTACGCCGACCCTGTAGATGATCAGGCTGAAGAAGGCAAGTTCATCTTCATCTCCGAGCCGCAGCTCTGGTACAACGTGGGCAAGCACTTCGGCGTCGACAACCTCAACATCGGCACCGAGATCGAGCTCAGCTACAACTTCGCGGGCAGCCACGGCTTCTACTGCCGTCCTTGCCTCGGTACCAAGTGGGTATTCTAACAGTGCCGCAAGATGTCTCCATTCTTATGTAAACTGTTCGGCTTCGACCCGAAGAAGAACAGCGTGCGTACCGAGATAGTCGCCGGTATCACCACCTTCCTCACGATGGCGTACATCCTCGCCGTCAACCCGGGAATCTTCAGCAACATCCAGGGCATGCCTAACGGCTCCGTATTCACAGCCACGGCCCTTGCCGCCATCGTCGGCACCCTCGTGATGTCCCTCTACGCCAAGAAGCCTTTCGGACTTGCTCCGGGCATGGGCCTCAACGCATTCTTCGTATTCACAGTGTGCCTGGGCATGGGCTACAGCTGGCAGTTCGCTCTGACAGCCATCCTCATCGAGGGTATCATATTCATCATCCTCTCCGCCACCAAGGTACGTGAGATGATAGTGAACGCCATCCCGGCCTCGCTCAAGAACGCCATCGGCGCTGGTATCGGCCTGTACATCGCCTTCATCGGCCTGCAGAACGCCGGCATCATCGTCAACAATGACTCGACACTCGTCGGCCTCGGCGCCCTGGGCTCCAAGACCAGCATCCTCTTCATCATCGGACTCTTCCTCACCGCCATCCTCGTGGTGCTCAAGGTCAAGGGCGGCATCCTCATCGGCATGCTCGTCACCACCCTTGTCGGCATCCCTATGGGCGTGACCAAGTTCGCCGGAGTGGTCTCTCTCCCGGAGTCCATCTCCCCGATCTTCTGCCAGTTCGAGTGGGGACAGATCCTGTCATGGGACATGCTCGTGGTTGTATTCACCTTCCTGTTCATCGACATGTTCGACACCATCGGAACCGTAGTCGGCGTATCTGTGAAATCCGGCATGGTCGACAAGGACGGACACGTGGACGGCATCAGCAAGATTCTCATGGCTGACGCTGTGGCCACCACAGCCGGAGCCTGCTTCGGAACTTCCACCACCACCACCTACATCGAGAGCGCTTCAGGTGTAGCTGAAGGCGGCCGCACAGGACTCACCTCATTCGTGATCGCGCTGTGCTTCGCCATCGCCCTGCTCTTCTCTCCTGTGTTCCTCGCCATCCCGAGCGCGGCCACCGGAGCAGTACTCGTGATTGTGGGCGTGATGATGATGAGCCCTATCCGCAACATCGACTGGAACGACTACTCAGAGGCCATCCCTGCATTCGTCACCGCCGTCATGATGCCGCTCTCATACAGCATCGCACACGGCATCATGCTCGGTATGATCACCTACGTGGTCATCAAGGCCCTCACCGGCAAGATCAAGAACATCAGCGTGATGATGTGGATTCTCGCCGTGCTCTTCGTACTGAGGTACATCTTCATGTAGTTCCGTTCTGAACATCTATATCTGATGCCGGCAGAAAAAATCCTGCCGGCATCATTTTTTTCTGTAACTTTGCGGTTTGCAGATATGAAACTGTTGTCCCGCATACTTTTCCCGGCCGCCGTCATGGCCATCACCGCTGCAGGAGCCATGGACTTCGGCAAAGCGCCCTCCGGCCCGTCCGCAGCTCCACTTGTGTCCGAGAGCCGGGACACGGTGATCTATCCGCCCTACAACTACCGCCCGCGCACCGCAAGAGGAAGCGCCTCGGCCGACAGCCTGTACGAGGAAATATTCGAAATCCCGGACTCCACCCTCTCTGTCAAGACATTGAGTCCGAGAGACTCCCTCAAAGCCCTGCTGGACTCCACCCTTTGGGACAAGCTCGACTCGATATACATCGCAGACTCCACCGCCAAAGCGAAGGCCAAGTTCGAAGCCTGGTATGCAGGCCTCTCCAAAGAGGAAAAGAAAAAGTACGACAGGGAGCAACACGACAAGATGATGATGGCCCGAGCCGACTCCATCCGGGCCGTCAAGGAAGAGCAGAAAGCCATCAGGGACAGCATTCTGGAAGCCACCCCGAGGATTCTCGAGACCTACGCGATCCCTGACTCGATGCAGTACAAGCGCATCATAGCCTGGACACTTGACAGGGACTTCGGCAAACTCAAGCCGTACATCCCGGACACCACTTACAATTACCACTTCCACGATTACCCGTTCCAGCGCAACGACGTCAACGCCAGCTGGCTCGGGGTGGCAGGTAGTCCAGTCCAGTACTACAACTGGTTCAAACGGGGCGGCACCGAGGGGGTCGAGTTCTACGACGCCTTCGAGTCCTGGAGCTACTCCCCGGGGACTCTTCCCCACTACAATTCCAAGACGCCGCACACCGAACTCGCATACTTCGGCACCCTCTTCGCCGGAGACGACAAGGAATCCAACAACCTCCGCCTCTTCACCACCCAGAACATCACCCCGGCACTCAACTTCGCCCTGCTCTACGAAAGGTACGGGGGTGAGGGAATGCTCGAGAACGAAAACACTTCCAACTCCACCGCAGTAGCCCAGGCCAACTGGCTGGGGAAAAGATACACCGCCCACGCCGGCTACATCGGCAACAGCATCACGATGGGAGAGAACGGGGGCATGCAGGACCTGAGGTGGATCCGGGACACGACGGTCAACTCCAGAGACATCCCCGTCAACCTCAAGAACGCGAAAAGCAAGGTCAAGAAACGCAGCTTCTTCATAGACCAGCAGCTGCGCATCCCGTTCAGTTTCATCAACAGGATCAGGGCCGCGCGCGACACCACCTACAAGTACAACGCTGACAGCCTCGACCGCGACATCACCACAGCTTACATCGGCCACAGCGGAGAAGTATCCATCTACTCCAGGAAATACACCGATGCCACCACTGACGAGGCATCCAAGGCGTTCTACAACAACGTCTTCAACCACGACCCGGCGGCGAGCGCCGACTCCCTCGGAGTGACGAAGATAGACAACAAGCTCTACATCCGACTCCAGCCGTGGTCCAGCGAGGCCGCCGTCTCCAAACTCGACATCGGAGTCGGGGACTACCTCAAGACCTATTTCGACAGCAGCTACGTCCGTGGCACCCGACACAGGGAGAACTCAGTCTACGCCTACGCGGGGGTAGAAGGACAAATCAGGGACAACTTCTTCTGGGACGCCAAGGGACGCTATGTGGTGCTGGGGCACGACTTCGGGGACTTCAGCCTCGAAGCCGACGCACGCCTGGAATTCTACCCGTTCAGACGCGCCCGCCGGAGCCCGGTAAGCCTTACGGCCCGCTTCGAGACCCGCCTGCAGGAGCCGACCTACTACCAGCAGCACATCAACGCCAACCACTTCGCCTGGGACAACGACTTCTCCAAGATCACCACCACTCGCATCTCCGGAAGTCTGGACATCCCGTATTGGAAGGCATCCGTGTCCGCAGGCTACGCCCTTCTGGGCAACAACATATACTACGATGCTCTCGGCACGGTCCGTCAGAACGGCAAGGCCATGAGCATCCTCTCGGCCGACATCCGCAAGGATTTCGTATTCGGCCCGCTGCATCTTGACAACAGGGTGCTCCTCCAGTACTCCTCCGACCCTCAGGTCGTGCCGCTTCCGGCGGCCGCCTTCAATCTCAGATACTATTTCCAGTTCACCGTCCAGAAAGTTCTGCAGATGCAGATCGGAGCCGACGGCTACTACAACACCTCCTGGAACTCTCCGATGTGGAACCCGAACATAGGAGTATTCTACAACCAGGCCGAAAGGAGCTACACCAACGGCCCGTATTTCGACATTTTTGTCAACATGCAGTGGAAGAGGGCCTGTATATTCGTAAAATACCAGAACGCCGGAGGCGGCTGGCCGATGGACAAGCACGACTTCTTCAGCTCCGACCGCCATACTGTGACTTTCAGCGGCATGAGCGGGCTCAAGCTTGGTATCTTCTGGCCATTCTACACCCAGCCTACAGGAAGGCCTCCTGTAGGAGGAACAAACAGGAAATAAATCACTTATGACCCGCAGAGACACCCCCGCCATCATAGTCGCTACGCTGACGGCAGCCCTGCTTGTCGCGACTTTTGCCGCATCATTTTTCACAAAAAGAGCCGAAGAGGACGGAATACGCCCGCATATCCGCAGCATTCTGGAACTCGGACGCATGACGGACACGACCAAAGCCCTTGTGATAGGATACAACCATTATCTGCTCGAAAGGTATGCCGAGAGCAACGGCCAGAGCATCGAGATAGACATCACAGGCAAGGACATATCATGGATAGATTCTCTCAAAGCCGGAAGGGTGGACATCGTGGTGGTGCCTTTTGAAGACAGCCTCGCGGTGGACAGCGTTCTGGTGTCGGTACCTGTGGACAGCCTCAGCGTCTGGCTCATGAGACACGATGACCACAGCAACATGGAAGACGCCAACGCCTGGATACTCGACTGGCTGGCAAGCGAAGAGCACGACGGCATCAAAGACAGCTACTTCAAGCGCTTCGATGCCTTCCGAAGCCGCCCCCGCGAGTCCATCAGCCCTTATGACAGCCTGATACGCACACACGCCGACTCTCTCGGCTGGGACTGGAGGCTCCTTGCCGCCATCATCTATCAGGAATCCCGTTTCCATATAGAAGCCCGCTCAAGACGCGGAGCGAGCGGACTGATGCAGATGATGCCAAGGACCGCTGAACGCTACGGCATCTCCGATCCCCTCTCCCCGGAAGAGAACATCAGGGCGGGGGCGCAACTGCTGGGCACGCTCATCCGGCGGTACTACAAGGTAGGGGCGAACGACGAGGAGCGTTACAAATACGCCCTCGCCGCCTACAACGCCGGCGTCGGCCGCGTGGACGACATCCTCAACCTCGCGCGCCTGCGTGGCGTGGACACATCGCACTGGGACAATGTCAAGGCAGTCATCCCGGACATGACGGACCAGGAAGTCCTGGACAGCGGAGCCGTCAAACGGGGCCCGTTCAAGGGCAAGGAGACCATGGCCTATGTAGACAGGGTCATGGCCATTTATGATGAATTCAAGAGGATTTGTCCCTGAAGCGGGGACACTTTGCCGCAATTATTCTTAACTTAGCGGCCAAAGTGTGTATTTTCACAACAAATCCATACAATGAAAAAGTTATTAGTGTTTATGATCCCTGTGATGATGCTGGCTTCAGCCTGCCAGTCAGGACAGAAGGGAGAGAAGGTCCCCGGCATAGATGTCTCCGACATGGACCTGACCGTATCCCCGGGAAAAGATTTCTACCAGTACGCTGACGGCGGGTGGATAAAGAAACATCCGCTCAAGCCGGAGTACGCACGCTTCGGCTCTTTCGACGCCCTCCGCGAAAACAATGTGGAAAGGCTCAACGCCCTCTTCGCCGAGATGGCGACCATGTCTCCGGCCAAAGGGACAACCGACCAGAAGATAGTGGATCTCTATAAGCAGGGGCTCGACTCCACCAGGCTCAACGCCGAGGGTGCGGCTCCGCTCAAGAAGTATCTTGACGCCATCTATTCTGCAGCCGACAAGGCCGCACTCATGGCTGAGCTCGCAGAACTCAACAAATTCGGTGAAGGCGGATTCTTCAGTGTCGGCGTCAGCTCCGATCTGATGGACAGCAACAACCAGGTCCTCTACCTCGGACAGGGAGGGCTCGGCATGGGCGATCGCGACTACTATCTAGAGGAGAGCAACGCCGCACTCAAGAAAGGGTACTGCGAAATGCTCGCCAAGCTGTTCACCCTCAGCGGACTGGACAACGCGCAGAAAAGGGCTGACAACGCCCTCGCCACAGAGGATGGCATCGCAAAAGTATCTTGGACCAGCGTGGAAAACCGCGACTACACAAAGCAGTACAACCCTATGAGCGCGGAGCAGATCGACAAGGAATACCCTGGATTCGGCTTCGCCGCTTTCTTCAAGGCTCTCGGCATCGAGGATCCGGGCATGGTCATCGTGCAGCAGCCTTCATATTTCAAGGGTTTCTCAAAGATCTGGTCAGACTCCAGCCTTGATGCCCTCAAGGACTATCTTGCCGGCCAGTTCATCAGCAGCTCCGCATCCGCCCTGTCAGATGATTTCTATGCAGCCAACTTCGACTTCTTCAGTACGCAGATGAGCGGCATCACCGAGCAGAAACCTCGTTGGAAGCGCGCCATGAGCGTGCCGAACAGCATCCTGGGCGAAGCAGTCGGCCAGATGTATGTAAAGAAGTATTTCCCTGAGGCCTACAAAAACAAAGTCCTCGACCTCGTGAAGCAGCTTCAGGTCTCACTCGGCCAGCACATCGACAGCCTCGAATGGATGTCCGACAGCACCAAGGCCTACGCAAGGGAGAAACTCGCCAACTTCACCGTCAAGATCGGTTATCCTGACAAGTGGAAAGATTACAGCACCCTGTCAGTCGATCCGGAGAAGAGCTACCTTGAGAACCTGATGGCCGCCAGCGCATGGTATGTACAGGACAACCTGGGCAAACTAGGCAAGCCGACCGACCGCAGCGAGTGGGGCATGACACCTCAGACCGTCAACGCCTACTACAATCCTACGACCAACGAGATCTGCTTCCCGGCAGCCATCCTCCAGCCGCCTTTCTTCAACGCCGACGCCGATGATGCTGTCAACTACGGAGCCATCGGAGTGGTGATCGGCCACGAGATGACCCACGGATTCGACGACCAGGGCCGCCTCTTCGACAAGGACGGCAACATGAACAACTGGTGGCGTCCGGAAGACGAAGCCGCTTTCAAGGCCAAGACCGCAGTGCTCGTGGACCAGTACAGCGAAGTTGAGATCCTCCCGGGCGTACACGCCAACGGAGCCCTATCCCTCGGTGAGAACATTGCCGACCACGGCGGACTCAGCATCGCCTACACCGCCCTCCACAACAAGCTTG
>CAKUYG010000060.1 GCA_934702165.1 uncultured Bacteroidales bacterium
AGGGATGAAGAGCTGTTTGTCGACATCTTCCTTGTTCACCTCATATCCGGATTCTCTGGCCAGTATCACCAGCTTGCGAATGACGTCCAGGCCGGAGAGGTCCACTCTCGGGTCCGGTTCTGAGAATCCCTGTTCCTGGGCCATGCGGACAGCTTTGCTGAACGGAATGTCGGCGGAGATCGTATTGAATATGAAGTTGAGTGTGCCGCTCAGTACAGCCTGCAGCCTGAGGACGTGATCACCGCTGCCGCGCAGGTCGTTGATGGTGCTGATGATCGGCAGGCCCGCCCCGACGTTGGTCTCGAAGAGGAATTTGACTCCTCGGTGAAGAGCTGTCCGCTTGAGGTCAAGGTAGGTGGCGTAGTCCGACGATGCTGCTATTTTGTTGGCCGCCACGACGGAAATGCCGTGCTCAAAGAACTCTTTGTACAGGGCGGCGACCTGAGGGCTTGCAGTGCAGTCCACGAAGACGGAGTTGAAGATGTTCATCCCGATGATCTCGTCCCTCAGCTTGCCAGGATCGATGCTGACGCCGTTTTCCAGGTTCTCCTTCCAAGATGCCGGGTCAATGCCGTCGCGGGAGAACACCCCCTTGGTGCTGCGGGCCACGCCTACTATGTTGATCTTGAGGTTGCGCTCCTTCATGAGTTTCTCCCTCTGATGCGCGATCTGGTCGAGGAGTTGACTGCCCACAGTGCCGGTGCCGCAGAGGAAGACGTTGATCTCCCGGTATTCGGAGAGGAAGAAAGAATCATGGATGACGTTGAGCGTCTTGCGCAGGTAACTGCGGTCCACCACCATGGAGATGTTGGTGGCGGAGGATCCTTGGGCGCAGGCTACAACACTGATGCCGTTGCGTCCGAGCGTGCCGAAGAGTTTGCCGGCCACTCCGATCCCGTGCTTGAGGTTCTCTCCGACCACGGCCACGGCGGCGAGCTCTCTCTCTGTCTTGACAGGCTCGATGGCCCCGCTTGCTATCTCCGCGCTGAATTCAGCGTCGAGGGCTTCGCGAGCCGGCTGCGCGTCACCTTTGCTGACTCCTATTGAGATGCCTGTTTCCGAGGCGGACTGGGTCACCATGAATGCGCTGATGCTTTCGGCGGCGAGCGCTGAGAAAATCCGGCTGTCCACCCCTACGAGGCCGACCATGGAGGTGCCGCTCAGCGTCAGCAGGCATATGTCATCAATGGAGGATATTCCGCATATCAGACGGCTGTCCTCCCTGGTGCGGCGCTTGCGGATGACGGTCCCGGGCGCGGCAGGGTTGAAGGTGTTCTTGACGACTATGGGGATCTCCTTGCGGCAGACGGCATATAGAGTGGGCGGATAGATGACTTTGGCTCCGAAGTTGCAGAGTTCCATAGCTTCGTCGTAGCTCATCTCGTCTATCACATAAGATGTCTTGATGATACGCGGATCGGCGGTCATGAAGCCGTCCACGTCCGTCCAGATCTCAAGTTGCTCCGCATCAATGGCTGCCGCTATCAGGCTTGCGCTGTAGTCCGATCCGCCGCGGCCGAGATTGGTGATCTCTCCGCTGTCGGAATCGGTCGAGATGAAGCCCGGGACGACTGCGACCGTCTTCGACATCTCATATCCGGTGAACGCTTCGCGTATGAGCGGATAGCTTGCCGTGATGTCCGCAGTGTCCGATTTGCCGGAGCGGCGGGTACGTATGAACTGCATCGAATCGTACAGGCAGCCCCCCGGGATTACTTCCGTCACTATCAGGGAAGACAGTCTCTCTCCGAAGCTCAGTATCTCGTCTCTGGTCTTGCGCGGCAGAACTCCAAGCATGTAGACCCCTCGGCAGATCTCGTCGAGCCTGTCGCAGAGGGCATTGATCTTTTCTTTCAGTATGCGGAGTGTCTCGCCGTCCGCTATAAGTTCATCGCACATCAGCAGATGCCGTTCCCTTATGCTGTCGAGCATCCCGGTAAATGAAGCGTCGCCGCTCTCCGCAAGCGAGGATGCCTTGACCAGACTGTCCGTGACCCCTCCAAGGGCGGAAACGACCACTATCACGCGGCCGTCACAGGAGGAAACTATGTTTTTGACTTGGCGGAGGCTGTCGGGCGTGCCGACGGAAGTCCCACCGAATTTGAGTACTTTCATATATGTCGATTTGTGCCTCAAATTTAGACAATATTAGAAGAGTGGCAAAAAAACTGTGCCAATTCTTGTTTTTTACAGAACAGATTGCGAAATTAGCAAGCCGTTAGTGTTTATTACCACAGTAAAATGAATTCAAACAGAGTCTACATTTTTGATACCACCTTGCGTGATGGTGAGCAGGTGCCTGGCTGCCAGCTGAACACTGTTGAAAAGATACAGGTTGCCAAGGCGCTTGAAGGTTTGGGCGTCGATGTTATCGAGGCCGGTTTTCCGATATCCAGCCCCGGGGATTTCAATTCCGTGGTTGAGATTTCCAAAGCTGTTACCTGGCCTGTGATATGCGCTCTCACGCGAGCCGTCCAGAAAGACATAGACGTGGCGGCCGAGGCACTCAAATATGCCAAGCACAAGAGGATACATACTGGTATCGGTACCTCGGACTCTCATATAAGGTACAAGTTCAACTCCACTCGCGAGGAGATTCTCGAGAGGGCTGTAAGTGCGGTGAAATATGCTAAAAAGTATGTGGAAGATGTGGAGTTCTACGCCGAGGATGCGGGACGCACGGACAACGAGTATCTTGCCCGCGTGGTCGAGGCCGTCATCAAAGCCGGGGCCACGGTGGTGAATATTCCGGATACAACAGGTTACTGCCTCCCGTCAGAGTACGCCGCCAAGATCAAGTACCTCATGGATAATGTGGACGGGATGGACAAGGCCATACTCTCCACCCACTGCCACAACGATCTGGGCATGGCTACAGCCAACACCATGTCGGGTCTTCTTGCCGGGGCGCGCCAGTGCGAAGTCACGATCAACGGAGTGGGGGAACGCGCCGGAAACACCGCTTTGGAGGAGATAGCCATGATCATCAAGAGCCATAGCGACATCCCCCTCGAGACCAACATCAATACAACCAAAATCACCCCGGTGAGCAGGATGGTGTCAAACCTGATGAACATGCCTGTGCAGGCCAACAAGGCCATAGTCGGCCGCAACGCCTTCGCGCACTCTTCGGGGATCCACCAGGACGGAGTCCTCAAGAATGTCAGCACTTACGAGATAATCGACCCAAAAGAAGTCGGGATTGATGACAACGACATAGTCCTGACGGCCCGTAGCGGCCATGCGGCTCTCAAATACCGTCTGGAAGTGCTGGGAATCAAGATGGACGGAGAGAAACTGGATGCTTTCTATAACGAGTTCCTCAAGTTGGCGGACAAGAAGAAGCAGGTCGGTGACGATGATCTGCTCGTGCTCGCCGGTGCCGACAGGGCTGAAGATCATCATGTCAAACTGGAATATCTTCAGGTGACCAGCGGCAAAGGACTCAAGCCGGTGGCCAGCGTCGGACTGGATATCGCCGGGGAGAAATTCGAGGCGTCCTCCCGAGGCAACGGACCGGTTGACGCCGCCATCAATGCTCTCAAACTCATAATAAAGCGCCAGATGGTCATCAAAGAATTCACCATTCAGAACATCACCAAGGGCTCGGACGATGTGGGCAAAGTGCACATGCAGGTCGAATATGACGGGCATGTCTATTACGGCTTCGGCGCGGATACCGATATCGTCACAGCATCCGTGGAAGCATTCATAGACTGCATAAACAGGTTCCGCAGATGAACACGCTCTTCGACAAGATTTGGGACAGCCACATCGTGTCCGTGATAGACGGCGGCCCCGACCAGTTATATATAGACAGGCTCTATTGCCATGAAGTGACCAGCCCGCAGGCTTTTGACGGCATTCGCGCACGTGGCTGCGGCATTCTGCGTCCCGGGAGGGTGTTCTGTATGCCGGACCATGATATTCCCACTGACGGGACAGCTTTTGCGGATGATGTCTGCCGCAGGCAGGTGGAGACTCTGGAGCGCAACGCGGCCGAATTCGGTCTCGTACATTACCCTTTGATGAGCCCCGACAACGGTATCGTACACGTTGTCGGACCGGAGAAGGGGCTCTCCCTGCCGGGCATGACGATTGTCTGTGGAGACTCGCATACTTCCACCCACGGGGCTGTGGGGGCGATTGCTTTCGGAATCGGCACGAGTGAGGTTGAGATGGTCCTTGCGACACAGTGTATTCTGCAGCAGAAGCCAAGATCAATGCGGATAAGAGTCGAAGGGGAACTTGGCAAAGGCGTGACAGCCAAGGATATGGCGCTTTATCTGATGATGCGTCTTACTACATCCGGAGGCACAGGCCACTTTATCGAATATGCCGGCTCAGCCGTGCGCGGCCTTTCCATGGAAGGGCGTCTCACCCTCTGCAACCTCTCTATAGAGATGGGGGCCCGGGGAGGATTTGTAGCCCCTGACGAGACCACTTTCGCATATCTCAAAGGCCGCCGGTATTCCCCGGCAGGTGAGGACTGGGACAGGGCAGTCGAGTACTGGAAAACGTTGTACAGTGGAGAAGATGCGGTCTTTGACAAGGAATACGTATTCGATGCCGCTGACATCAGCCCTATGATTACTTATGGGACGAACCCCGGGATGGGAATGGCTGTGGACGGCATCATCCCCGAGGGAAGTGCGCAGCGGGCCCTCGACTACATGGGATTCGCTGCAGGAGAAAAATTGCTCGGGCACAAGGTTGATTATGTGTTTCTCGGGGCCTGCACCAACGGCAGGATAGAGGATTTCCGTGCTTTCGCCTCCGTAGTGCGTGGCCGCCACAAGGCTGAGGGAGTAACTGCCTGGCTTGTGCCGGGTTCGTGGGCTGTCCGCAGACAGATAGAAGAAGAGGGAATCGGAAAAGTCCTTGAGGATGCGGGATTTGAAGTCCGCAAGCCGGGCTGCTCCGCCTGCCTTGCCATGAACGCCGACAAAATCCCTTCGGGCAAATATGCGGTCTCGACCAGCAACCGCAATTTTGAAGGACGTCAGGGGCCGGGCTCTCGCACGATGCTCGCCAGCCCGCTGACGGCAGCCGCAGCCGCGGTGACCGGCTGCGTCACAGATCCTAGAGAAATGATATGAAACAGAAATTCAATATAATAGAGAGTTCCTGCATCCCCCTGCCCATTGAGAATGTGGATACGGACCAGATCATCCCCGCGCGCTTCCTGAAAGCGACCACGAGGGACGAGAAATTTTTCGGGGAGAACTTGTTCCGCGACTGGAGGTATGCTCCGGACGGGAGTCTGAAAAAAGACTTTGTGCTCAATGATCCCCGGTACAGCGGATGCATCCTCGTAGCCGGGGCCAACTTCGGTTCCGGATCAAGCCGTGAACATGCGGCCTGGGCCTTGGCCGGTTACGGATTCCGGGCAGTGGTTTCAAGTTCTTTTGCTGATATACACCGCAACAACGAACTCAACAGCTTTGTGCTGCCGGTCCAGGTGAGCGGTGCTTTCTTGAAGAAAATTTTCGCGGCCATCGGAGCCGATCCGTCAGTGAGGCTCCGCATCGACCTTCCTGCGCAGGAGGTGACGCTTCTTTCGGACGGGAGTCATGAGCATTTTGAAATAAGCGCTTACAAAAAATATTGCTTTGAAAACGCGCTGGACGATATAGATTATCTGCTCGCGCATAAAGATAAAATAGAAAAATATGAAGCTCAGCATTGCAAAATTGCCAGGTGACGGAATCGGACCGGAGGTGGTAGAACAGGCCGTCAAGGCCATAGACGCGGTATGCCTAAGGTTCGGGCACGAAGTAGAATACCATCCAGCATATATAGGAGCTTGCGCCATTGATAAGTCCGGCTCTCCGTTTCCGGAGGAGACGTTGAAGATATGTCTTGGCAGTGATGCCGTGCTGTTCGGGGCCGTAGGGGATCCGAAATATGACAATGACCCTTCAGCGAAAGTGCGCCCGGAGCAGGGGCTGCTTGCCATGAGACGTGAGCTTGGCCTCTATGCCAATCTCCGGCCGGTGGAGACTTTCCAGACTCTGCTTGACCGCTCCCCACTGAGGCCGGAGATCGCCTGCGGGACGGATTTCGTCTGTGTGCGCGAACTGACAGGTGGCATGTACTTCGGCGAAAAGGGCCGTCTTGACGGGGGTGACACCGCTTATGACACCAACATATATCATCGCTACGAGGTGGAACGCATCCTTCGTAAGGCCTACGCTCTCGCTATGCTCCGCAGGAGGCATCTGACCGTGGTGGACAAGGCCAATGTCCTGGAGTCTTCAAGGCTCTGGAGGCAGGTGGCGCAGGAGATGGCGCCGGAATACCCGGAAGTCGAGACAGACTTCATGTATGTGGATAACGCCGCGATGAAACTCATCACAGGGCCACGCTTTTTTGATGTGCTGGTCACAGAGAATACTTTCGGCGACATCCTGACGGATGAGGCGAGCTGCATCTCCGGGTCAATGGGGTTGCTCGCGTCCGCTTCGCTCGGAGAACATACCGGCGTGTTTGAACCAATCCACGGGTCTTATCCGCAGGCGGCCGGCCGCAATGTCGCCAACCCTTTTGCCGCCATACTTTCTGCAGCGATGATGTTCGAGTATGCGTTCGGGCTTAAGGAAGAAGGAGCCGCAATCCGCAAAGCGGTCGCCGAAAGCATAGAGAGGGGCCTTGTTACCGAGGATCTCGCCCCTGAGGGGGCACGCCCGCTCGGCACTTCCGAGGTCGGCGACAGGGTGGCTGAATTTATAGAGAACGATAAATAAAAACGACAATGATGAATCTTGATTGGGGAAGCCTGGGCTTCCACTACAGAAAGACAAACGCCATCGTCTATAGCCGCTATCGCGACGGACAGTGGTCCGAGCCGGAACTTACCGGTGATTTTGATTTCCATTTCAACGCCTTTGCGGGAGTTTTCCATTATGGCAACTCCTGCTTCGAGGGGCTTAAGGCATTCCGCGGCAAAGACGGCAAGGTTCGCCTTTTCCGCCCTGACGAGAATGCCAGACGTCTGCAGCGCAGCGCGAAGCGGCTTTCGATGGCATATCCTTCTGAGGAGATGTTCCTGAAAATGTGCCTGATGTGTGTGGAGGCCAACCTGGACTTCCTCCCTCCGTACGGGCATAACGCTTCCATGTATCTTCGTCCTGTCTTGGAGGGTATTGATCCACAGATAGGCATCTGCTCTTCAAGCGAAGTGCTTTTCGCAGTGATGTGTGTCCCTGTAGGCACTTATGCTCAGGCAGGAGCGCTCTCCCCGGTTTCGGCTGTCATATCCCGCGACTACGACAGGGCCGCGCCGAACGGGACAGGTTCCTATAAGATAGGAGCCAACTATGCCATGTCGCTGCATCCATACAATATTGCTCATTCTCAAGGATATACGGAACTGCTTTTCCTTGATCCGGCGACCAAGACGAAAATAGATGAGTTCGGCTCTTCCAATTTCATCGGAATCAAGGGCGACACTTACGTGACTCCGCTTTCCGACAGCGTGCTCCCGTCAATAACCAACAAGTCCCTCAGAGTGATTGCCGAGGATCTCGGGATGAAAGTAGAGATGAGGCCGATTCCTGTCGAAGAACTTTCCGAGTTTGAAGAGGTCAACGCCTGCGGCACCGCCGTGGTGATCACTCCGATACGTTCGATCGATGACAAGCCCGTGCTTGAGGGGGCGGATGTCAGCCGGAGATGGGAAATCCCTTCAGGAGAGGTCTGCGGAAAGAAGAGCCGGATGCTGTATGACCGTATCCGCGGCATCCAGGACGGGATCATCGAGGATTCACATGGCTGGTGCATAGAAGTATGCTGAGACGCTGTGCCCTGAATACGGGGACTTATGAGTTCGAGGCCGGAGGAAGTCTTCCCGGTCTCGAACTCGTCTATCATTGCTCTGACCGGGAGTATCGGGCGGGAGAGAAAGTGGTCTGGATATGCCACGCGCTGACGGCCAATTCCGATCCTGAAGAGTGGTGGCCGCAGATGGTGGGACAGGGGAAACTGATAGACCCGGAAAAGTTCTACGTCGTCTGCGTCAATATGCTTTGCTCTCCTTATGGCTCGTCCGGGCCGGCTTCGGTCAATCCGGAGACAGGGAAGCCTTTCCTGATGTCCTTTCCCAAGACGACCATACGTGATATCGTCGCCGGCAACATCATGGTGCGCAAGCATTTGGGAATAGAAAGAATTGATGTCCTGATAGGCCCGTCGATAGGCGGCTTCCAGGCTTATGAATGGGCCGTGACGGAGCCGGATGTGATCTGCAAGGCCGTTTTTCTCGCCACTACTGACAGGTGTACTCCTTATATGACCGCGTTCAATGAGGCCCAGAGACTCGCCATGCTTGCCGATCCGACTTTTATGGAAGCGGCTTCATTGTCCGGAGGCAAGGACGGTCTTGTATGTGCGCGCTCGATAGCCATGCTCTCTTACAGGACTTTCGACGGGTACAATCTCACTCAGTACGAAGCTGATCCGGACACTCTGTTCGCTGACAGGGCCGCTTCCTATCAGCGTTATCAGGGGAAGAAGCTTGCCGACCGCTTCGATGCGTACAGTTACTGGTATCTGACCTGTGCCCTGGACAGCCACAATATCGGCCGCGGCAGGGGAGGTGTGGATGTGGCACTCTCCAGGATCAAGGCGAAGAGCATGGTGATCAACATCGACAGCGACAATCTGTTCCCGCCACAGCCCGGCCGTGAGATTGCGTCCAAGATACGCGGTGCGGAATATCATGAGATGAGCTCGTCTTTCGGGCATGACGGTTTCCTCATCGAGTACGAGACTCTCAGTGCTCTGATGGCGCCGTTTATTTTATAGCATAGATGAAGATAGAACTTGGGGGCCATTATGGCTACAAGAGGCTGATAGTGTCATCTCTTCCGGGGATGGCGATGATGATAATAGGAAGCCTTTACAGTATAGTTGACGGGCTTTTCGTATCTAACTGTGTGGGAATCACGCCTTTTGCTGGGCTCAACCTTGTCTGGCCGGCCATAATGGTCGTAGGGGCTCTGGGACTGATGATCGGTTCGGGCGGGAGTGCGATAGTGTCGCGGATGTTGGGACAGGGTAATCTGGATCGCGCCTGCCGTACATTCACCTCACTGGTGGCATTCTGCATGCTGCTTGCTGTGTTTTTCGGTGCACTGATGTTTTTGCTTATGCCGAGGATTGTCCTGCTGCTCGGCGCTACAGGAGACGAACTGATACGCAATGCTGTCCTGTACGGCCGTGTCTTTGCCGTGGGGATGCCGGCTTTTATGCTCCAGATGGCATTCCAGCCTTTCTTCATGGTGGCGGAGAAGCCTGAACTCGGCACGGCGGTCTCGCTTGCCTGCGGGGTGACGAACATGGTGCTTGATGCCACGTTCATGGTCGTTTTCAAGATGGGGCTTTTCGGCGCCGCTCTCGCTTCGATACTGGCCTGCTGTGTCGGTGCATTTTTCCCTCTGTGGTATTTTCTCCGCCGCAGGGAAGAGGGGCGCTTGCGGTTCACGTCTGTGAAGTTCGAACGGCCGGTGCTCGTGGAGGCCTGCACCAACGGAAGTTCCGAATATGTCGGAAACATAGCTTTCAGCCTTGTGAGCATGTGCTACAATCTCCAACTGATGCGTCTCTACGGCGAGGGCGGGGTCGCAGCCTATTCTGTGATCATGTATATAGGATATGTGTTCGTGGCCATGTTTTCCGGATACAACCTTACTGTCGCACCTGTCGCGGCCTATAATTACGGCGCCGGAAGGCGTGATGAGCTGCACAGCCTTCTCTGCAAGAGCTTGCGTCTGCTCTTCGCTCTCGGTGTTGTGCTTGCTTTTCTTGCCGAGGTGCTGGCTGCCCCGGCTGCGAGACTGTTCGTCGGATACGACCCGGGGATGTTCGCACTTACGGTCCACGCGGAGAGGATATATATGCTCAGTTTCGTGCTGACCGGTGCGACGCTCTTCACTTCGGCCTGGTTCACCGGCCTTGGCAACGGCGTAGTCTCAGCTGCGCTCGCTTTCACCCGTTCAATAGTCTTTGAAATGGGCTGCGTGTTCCTGATGCCAGCCATATTCGGCCCCGACGGCATATGGTACTCGGTGATTGTGGCCGAGGCGGGCAATCTGGTGCTGTGCGCTGTGATGCTTGCGCGTTTCCGCCCCCACTACGGATATTAGAGTCCCCACGGGTGTGCCGGCGCGAAGTTGATGATGTTTAATTGCCATTTTGTCAAGCAAAACGCTGCCAAATGGCCAAGCGAAATACCGCCAAATGACCAAGTGTTCCATGAAATCATTAGATTATTAACGATTTATGTCTAACTTTGCTCATAAAAATTGACATGAAGAAGATGATGAATAATAATGCTTATAGGATACGGATTGCCGACAAGTTACTCGCAGAGAAACTGGACGCTATGGGCGCGGTACTTATCGAAGGAGCCAAATGGTGCGGCAAGACCACGACGGCGGAACAAGCAGCAAACAGCGTGCTTTATCTGGCGGACACGGATACGTTCCGCCAGAATATGGAGATGATCGACCTGCATCCGCGGATGTTGCTTGCCGGAGAGACTCCCATGCTTATCGACGAATGGCAGGAGGCTCCGAAACTGTGGGATGCCGTTCGCTTCGAAGTAGATCACAGGGGCAAAGAGGGGCAATTCATCCTGACGGGTTCGGCAGCGCCGAGCAAAGAAAAATTCGAAGAGATCCATCATACCGGAACGGGACGGTTCTCGTGGCTGAAGATGCGTCCGATGAGCCTGTTTGAGTCCGGAGAATCCGAAGGTACGGTCAGCTTTGCCGAATTGTTTGCTGGGAATACGGATTTTGCCTTGAAAGCCCCCAATCATCAGTTGGGCGACATTGCCTTTATGATGTGTCGCGGCGGTTGGCCTGGAGCGCTTCGGAGAAAATCCGCAGCAGCGGCACAGCTGGTAGCGACGGAATACTATCAGGCTGTAACGCATACGGACATATCGAAAGTGGACGGGGTTGCGAAGAACCCCGAACGAGTGAAGCGTCTTATGCGCTCCTATGCCCGTCATCAGGGTTCGCAGGCTTCGCTTGCTACTATTGCCGGAGATATTTCCACGAACGAGGTGGAACGGTTATCGGAAAATACGATCTCGGAGTATCTCATGGCGTTG
>CAKUYG010000061.1 GCA_934702165.1 uncultured Bacteroidales bacterium
GCCTCGACAGGCGCGGCACCCTCATAGGTCAGCACTACATCACCGCCGACAGAGTGGAATTGAGCTACGACATGCCGCTCTCGGAGATAGTGTTCGATTTCTATGACAAGCTTAAGACCATTTCAAAGGGATACGCCTCATTCGACTATCACATCATAGGTTTCCGTCCGGCGAAGCTCGTCAGGCTTGACATCCTCCTGAACGGGGAGCCTGCCGATGCGCTCTCTACTCTCATACACGAGGACAACGCCTACGATTTCGGGCGCAAGATGTGCCTCAAGCTCAAAGATCTCATACCGCGTCAGCAGTTCGACATCCCGGTGCAGGCCGCCATCGGAGCCAAGATCATCGCCCGCGAGACGGTCAAACAAGTCCGTAAAGACGTGACCGCCAAGTGCTATGGAGGCGATGTGACGCGCAAGCGCAAACTCCTTGAGAAGCAGAAGGAAGGCAAAAAAAGAATGCGCCAGATCGGTACCGTCCAGGTCCCTCAGAGCGCATTCATGGCTGTTCTCAAACTTGACTCCTAACGCAGCGCACGCATAGCGTTGAGCACTGCCAGCACTGTCACACCCACATCGGCGAACACCGCCAGCCACATCCCGGCGAGACCAAATCCGGCCAGCAAGAGCACGAGAAGCTTTACGCCTATCGCGAAGATGGTATTTTCTCGCGCGATCTTCAGGGTGCGCCGTGCCACGGCGATGACCGCCGCGATCTTGGATGGCTTGTCATCCATCAGCACGACATCCGCAGCTTCGATGGCAGCATCCGAGCCGAGGCCGCCCATGGCGATGCCGACATCCGCACGCGCAAGCACCGGAGCGTCATTGATGCCATCCCCTACAAACGCCGTTTTGCGCCCCTCCGGCGTCCCTGCCATGATTTTCTCAAGCCAGGTCACCTTGTCGGCAGGGAGCAGTTCCGCGTGGTACTCGTCAAGTCCGAGGGTGCTGGCAACACTCTTTGCAACATCCTCATGATCGCCTGTCAGCATCACCGTCTTCCCGACACCCTCGGCTTTGAGATCGGCTATTGCCCTGGCTGCATCCTCTTTGACCTTGTCGGATATGACCACATGGCCCACATACTCCCCGTTGATGGACATGTGGATGATGGTCCCCGCTTTTTCGCACGGATGCCATTTGGCCCCTTCGGCTTCCATGAGCTTGGAGTTGCCCACGCATATCCTGTCCCCGTTGACCATGGCGCATACACCTTGTCCCGCCACTTCGGTGACGTCCCCCACGGAGCAGCCGTCCTTCTCGGCCGGATAGGCGTTGCGCAGGGACATTGCGATCGGATGGGTGGAATAGCGCTCGACATGGGCTGCCATGTGCAGGAAAGTGTTGGCGTCTATCTTCTCGGGATGCACCACATTGACCTCAAACACGCCCTTTGTCAGGGTGCCGGTTTTGTCGAAGACCACCGTCCCCACTGAAGCGAGGGCCTCAAGGTAGTTGGATCCCTTGACCAACACCCCCTTGCGGGAAGCGGCACCGATTCCCCCGAAAAACGAGAGCGGCACAGATATCACCAGCGCGCAAGGGCAGGACACGACGAGGAAAGTCAGAGCCCTGTAGAGCCAGGTCGGGAACGCGTTCTGGAAATCTCCGGAGAACAGAGGCGGCAGCAAAGCCAGAAGCACGGCACCCGCGACCACTACCGGGGTGTATACCCGGGCGAAACGGGAAATGAAATTCTCGCTGCGCGATTTGTTGGAAGACGCATGCTCCACGAGGTCAAGGATGCGCGAGGCGGTGGACTCGCCGAAAGGCTTTGTGACCCTGACGGTCAGCACACCGTTGAGGTTGACGCAGCCGGAGAAGATGTCATCTCCCTTATGGACCGTGCGCGGCACGCTTTCCCCTGTCAAGGCAACCGTGTCCAGGCTTGAATCCCCATCTGTGACAACCCCGTCCATCGGCACCCTCTCTCCGGGCTTCACTACCACGCTCTCTCCGACCGCCACGTTCTCTGGACTGACTGTCAAAACTTTACCATCTCTTAAAACATTCGCCGTATCGGGACGGATGTTCATCAAATGTGATATGGACTTGCGGCTGCGGCCCTCGGCGATGGACTCGAACAGTTCACCCACCTTGAAGAAAAGCATCACGAACACCGCTTCGGGGAACTGGTTCTCCGCTCCCGGGAGGAAGCCTATGGCCAGCGCGCCGATGGTTGCCACGCTCATCAGGAAGTCTTCGTCAAGCGCCTCAAGTTTCAGGATGCTCTCCCCAGCCTCCTTGAGCACATCGGCCCCAGCCACGAGATAAGGTACCAGATACACGAGCAGCAGTTGCCATGTGGGCAAGGCGCAGGTGCGTTCCACCACATAAGCAGCGACCAGCAGCAGGGCGGACACTATGATGCGTGCGAGGTCTGTTTTCTGTTCTTTTTCCATTGTTCTTTCATTTCCGGGCATTTACCCGATGTTTCTTAGGCAAAAGTAGATATTGCCCAATGTGAGGGCAATCATCATTTGTGGGGATTTTCGTATATTTGGGATTGTGTTCGGATTAGAAAACCTTGGCCTTCTCGGTCTTTTCATCGGCAACATACTTGCCGCTACTGTCGTCCCGTTCAGTTCGGACGCCCTGTACATAGCAGTCCTCGCCGCCATCAAGGAGCCGGTGGCCTGCCTTGTCGTGGGCACGCTGGGCAACTGGATAGGCAGCCTCATCACTTACTTCATGGGCCGGCTCGGAAAATGGGAATGGCTGGAGAAGTGGTTCAAGGTCAAGCCCGAAACTCTCGAAAAGCAGAAGGCGAAGGTGGACAAATATGGAGTGTGGCTCGCCCTGATAGCTTGGGTGCCGGTGGTGGGCGATGTATTTGTGCTCGCGCTCGGTTTTTACCGCACCCCGCCGGGCTGGACCGCTCTCCTGCTTCTGGTCGGCAAAGCCCTGCGCTTTATCGCCTGGACCCTGATTTTCGGTATGTTCTGAGAGTCTCCTCCATCCCCTCCTGCAGCTGTTCGGCGAGGACTCGCTTGCTCTCATGCGATTCGAGACTAGAGTCGTAGGCCACCGGTTTGCCTATCCTGAAACTTCTCGTAGCCCTGTCGGAGAATAGCGGATAAAAAAGCAGAGACTTGCCGGTACGGTCGAAATACATCTTCCCGATATGCGCGAAACCAGTGTAGAAAGTACGGACATTGTCGGCCTTGTACTCAGAATCCGGAACCGCTTTCAGAAGATTGCGTGGTTTTTCCGGGAAGATCAGGATATTGTCCCCGTCCTCCAGGGCGTCAAGGCTCTCGTTGAACGTGCTCATCACGTCTCTGGAGGCGCCACGGACCACCGGGATCGGGTTGCAGGAGTTAAGCGCCCAGCATGTGGCACGTGTAAGCTGCCATATAAACCACCCGCCCAGTCTCTTGCCCATGACCTTTTTGAGAAAAGCCAGAGACTTGGACATCTCCCTGAACGCCGTGTTCTTGTCGAGCATCACATTATGTATCCACGGGCGGAAATAGGTCGGAAGATAGATGACCGCCGAGATGGGGCCATATATGAATCCATGATTGCAGACGAACACCGACGGATAATCCTCTCGCCGCAGGTTCTCCCTGCCTGACACCTTGAGATGGAAAAACGGACGCGCGAGAGTGCACAAGATCTTGACGCCGAAGCGCATGCGGTACTTGCGCACAAAGAGGCCCTGGAGGTTTTCACGCATCTGCTCCGTCTTGGATCGCGACTCGATGAACTTCATCAGCTTCTCCCGGTTGCGGTAGTCAAGCGGCTGGCGGAAAGCGAAAAACAATGCGACCACCATGAAAACCACAGGAAGCTGAAGAGTCCAGATCCCGACCTTCGCCATACCGGGCCTGAGCGGAAGCACAAAAGCATAGACGGCCATCAGGAGCAGCATAATTCCGGAGGATACCATAGAGGCGACCGTGGCGGTGATGGTGTTGCTTATCTCCAGACTGGTCCTGTCCAAAGCGCCGTCCGAGATGCTCCCGACAGCCTCGAAATCGAGATGAAACTTCCTTACGGCAGAAAAGATCAACGCCATCCCCATCCCCCATACGGAAGTCCATACCATCCGCTCAACGAGCCCCGCCTCACGGAACATCAGCACCGCCCCGAGAATCCAGGTCAATGCTCCGAGAATAAACTCGGCAAGTGCAAGCCCCGGAAGCCTCCGCCGCAGCAGCACAGAAGAGACAAGGAGCACAAGATAGATTCCAAGCAGCCAGACGCATAAGCCTATATAAACTTTGCGGTCAAAACCGGGCCCCACCGGGAAAAGCACAAAGAGGAAAAACACCATCACCCCGACATTCAGGGCAATGGTCGAATACAGGCTCATATCCTCAAAAAGTCTGTACGACGCAAGCTCTTCGAACTTGTTTTCCAACACACTGTCCACACGCACGTTTTTCTCGGGAAACAGGAGCTTGATGAGCCCTGTCAACACCACCACGGCAGAGAAAGGGAGAAGATACTGGTCCGCGACGCGTCCATAGAGCATATATATGCACACGGCATCGAAGCACAGTTGCACGAAAGACAGGTAGACCCGGCGCGAGACTTTATGCTCGTCCGCAGAGACGGGGCTCGAACAGAGATAATCCCTGAACATCAGGGAGATCACGAACAGGGAGACATAGTTGGCATCCGGCCGACCCATAAGCGGGGGATAGAGAAATGCCACGGCCATACCGCAGACAGCCACGAGGGCCATGAGCAATGAGGAGAAATAGTGGTTCCCGCCCCGGTGCCGGAGCCTGGCCAGGTTGCACAGAAAGAACGCCTTGATTATATTGGCAAACAGATACACGGCCGCCCCGAAGAACGGATTGCCTATCACCAGATGCGCCACCGCCATACAAAGCAGCAGAGCGAAATAATCTATCCTGTATATGCTCCCCTCAGGGTAGCTGACCGCTTTATCCATGAGCACAAAGATAAACAAAAAAGACCGGCTGATAAAGCCGGTCCTCAAATGTCGGGGTACTGTGACTCGAACACAGGACCCTCTGGTCCCAAACCAGATGCGCTAGCCAACTGCGCCACACCCCGAATTCCCTCATTTGGGACTGCAAATATATAGACCTTTTGTGAAAAAACAAAATTTTCCGACCACATCACACAAGATTTTGTTTTTTTTCAAACTGACCCTATCTTTGGACTTGACATGATCATCGAAGCACACGACATACACAAGAGTTTCGGCCGGCTCGAAGTACTCAAGGGAATAGACTTCTGCGCAGACAAGGCCGAGACTGTATCAATAATGGGGGCCTCCGGCACAGGAAAATCAACCCTTCTCCAGATACTCGGCACCCTGTCCACCCCGGACAAGGGAAGTCTTACAATAGACGGCGAAGATGTGCTCAAGCTCGGCAGTGACGCCCTCGCTTCATTCAGAGGACGCAAAATCGGCTTCGTATTCCAGGCGCACCACCTGCTACCCGAATTCACCGCACTGGAAAACGTGATGATCCCCGCGCTCATCTCCGGGGCGCCGTCCGCCAAGGCCAAAACCGAAGCCTTGAGGCTCCTCTCAAATCTCGGACTCAAGGACAGGGCCTCGCACAAGCCATCGGAACTCTCCGGCGGAGAACAGCAACGCACCGCCATAGCGAGAGCCATCATCAACCGCCCTTCCGTACTTTTTGCCGACGAACCGACAGGCAATCTCGATTCCGTCACGAAGCAGGAGATACACAAGATATTCTTCGATCTTCGGGACTCAATCGGGCAGACTATCGTGATCGTCACCCATGACCCTCAGCTCGCAGCGCTTTGCGACCGCAGACTTGAGATGAAAGACGGGATGTTCGTATAATGGCAGCCGACGTCTTCAGGTTCCGCCATTTTGAGGTACGCAACCATGATTCCGCACTGAAAGTCGGCACGGATGCCGTCCTGCTCGGTGCGGCGATGACCATCCTTCCATCTGACAGGACAGCTCTCGACATAGGCACCGGGACAGGAGTCATAGCCCTCATGGCAGCGCAACGAAGCATGAAATGCAGGATAACCGGGATCGACATCGACCGCGCTTCAGCAGACGAGGCCGCCCTCAACTTCAAGAGTTCCACTTGGGCGGACCGCCTCACCGCGTTCTGCACTCCCCTCTCCGGTTTAGAGCCGGACGGCAAGTTCGACCTGATCTTCTCCAACCCTCCGTACTACGACTCCTCCCTCAAGAACCCAGATCCACGGGAAGCTGCGGCCAGACACACGGAGACGCTTTCGTACAGGGACATCCTGGCTTTTGCCGCTGACTGGCTCGACACGGGCGGACGCCTGTCCATGATCATCCCGGCCGAATCCCTGCGCGACCTCAGAAGATGCGCCGCATCGTTCGGCCTTTATCCATTCCGCTTGCTGCAAGTCAGGACCGTCGCAAGTAAACCCGTCCGCCGCGTCATAGCAGAGTTTTCGACAGTCAGAAAAGAGGAAAAGACAGAATTTCTGACCCTCTCCGAAGGCGGAGCAAAGACGGAAGACTACCGCCATCTGACGGAAGATTTTTACCTATGACCAGAGGCCGCCAACCTCCTTTTTGACTTTTCAACCCCTTCTACAGACCCTCAGGAGGCCTGTTGTGGCGAAATCGTCAAATTCCCGCAACTCGCCACAAATCCTTTTCCTCGCCACGGATACGCCCGCTTTAGCCACAAAGGCGCGGCCACGGCGAACTATTTTTATTGTTTGTCCGTACATTCGCTGCCGTTAGTTTTTTAAAAATCATTCGACGATGTACGAACTCAAACAGAAAGACAATTTCATTCTTACATTTGAAAATTCCGTCAAGGAGTGCTGGGACAAGCCGGCCCTCGACGACTACAACAGCAGCAGCGTAACCTACGGCGAACTCGCTGCCGATATCGAAAGACTTGTGCTCTGCTGGAAGGCAGCCGGCCTCAGACAAGGAGACAAGGTAGTCATCAACGCAAGGAGCAGCTCCAATTGGGCCAAAGTCTTCCTCGCAGCCCAGGTCGGAGGATTCGTGGCTGTGCAGATCTTCAACGGCTTCACCCCCGATGACACCACAGCCCTGGTCAACCACTCCGACGCACGCCTCCTCTATACAGAGAAAGCGATATTCGACAAGGTGAACTTCGACGCCCTTCCGAACCTTCTCGGAGCCATCGACAACAAGAACTTGGAACTGCTTGCCTCACGCGACGGATTCGCAGACATCTACAACAAGCGCGAAGTCCTCTTCAATGAAGCCCACCCGAACGGGCTCAAGCCGGAAGACATCCACTACGAGACAGGTTCTCTGGACGACCTCGCCGCCATAATGTACACCTCCGGCTCCACCGGCAACCCTAAGGGAGTGATGCTCACCAACCGCAACCTCTCTGCCAACATCTACCTCATACCAAAGCACTTTCCTTATAGGAGAGGGGACAACTACGTCAGCGTCCTGCCGTACGCACACATCTTCGGCATGGTCTATGACATGCTTGCCCCGCTTTGCCTCGGAATGCACCTGATAGTGCTCTGCATACCGCCGGTACCGGCAAACCTCAAACCTGCCCTCAGAAAATACAGACCGCATGTATTCTTCGCCGTTCCGCTGATCCTCACCAAGCTTCTGGAAGACTCCATCGGAGAATTCATCCACAGCAAGAGCGGTGCGGCGAAGCTTGAGGATTACAAAAACAACCCCGACTTCTGCGAAGCCCTCACGACAATCTTCATCAAGGCGCTGGGCGGCAACATCGAAGTGTTCGTGACAGGCGGTGCGGCCATCCCGGAACATCTGGAGAAACTGATGGTGGAGAAGCTCGGCCTCCCGTTCGTCACCGGATACGGCATGACCGAAGCGGCCCCTACCATCTGCCTGGGTCACCTTGGCACATACAAGCTCAAGGAATGCGGAGAAATCGCAGAAGAAGGAGTCGAACTCAAGATCAACTCCGCAGATCCGGCGCACATCCCGGGAGAAATCCTCATCAAGGGTAATGTCGTATTCAAAGGCTACTACAAAAACGAAGCAGCCACCAAGGCCGTATTCACCGAGGACGGCTGGTTCAAGACAGGCGACCTCGCCACCATAGACGCCGACAAGAGCGTGTTCATAGTAGGCCGCTGCAAGAGCATGATCCTCTCCTCCAACGGACAGAACATCTTCCCGGAAGAAATCGAGGTGGTGCTCAACGCCCTTCCTTATGTGGGCGAGTCCATCATCGTCTCCCGCAACGGCAAGCTCGTGGCACTCATCGTCCCGGATGCCAACCTCACCGGTGACCTTGACGCCTCAGCTCTCAAGAACGTGATGGATGCCAACCTCGTGGCCCTCAATAAGAAAATCCCGGCATACTCGCAGGTAAGCTCATATGAGCTCCGTTTCGAGCCGTTCGCCAAAACCCCTAAGGGAAGCATCAGGAGGTTCATGTATGAATAATGGAAGAAGAGTTGTCATCACCGGCCTGGGAGTCATCTCCCCGGTCGGCAATGACATCGCCACATTCTGGGACAGCCTAAAGTCCGGCCGCTGCGGAATAGGTCCGCTTACCGGCATGGACCTGCACGGGCTCCCGATACATGTGGCCGGCAACATCAAAGATTTTGACCCCTCGGCCTTCGGTCTGAGCGGGGCGGACAAAAGACGCAACGACCTCTACAGCCAGTACGCCCTCGCAGCAGCATCTCAGGTAATGAAGTCCAGCGGTCTCGTATCCGGGGAAAACATTGAACCGGAGAGGTTCGGAGTCTACGCCGGCACAGGAATCGGAGGCATGAACACCTTCGTCTCCCAGACAAAAGTGCTTCTGGAAGAAGGTGCGGACAGGATTTCTCCTCTCTTCATACCGATGATGATACCGAACATCGCGGGAGGCAACATCGCCATCAAGTACAACGCCCAGGGCCCGTGCCTTACCCATGTGTCGGCCTGCGCCACCAGCACCAACTCCATCGGCGAAGCATACCTGGCCGTAAGTTATGGTCGTGCTGACGCAATCCTGACAGGCGGCAGTGAAGCCGTACTCAATCCGTTGGCGATAGGAGGATTCGCCAACTGCAAGGCTCTCACCACTGAGGAAGACCCGTCCAAAGCCTGCCGTCCTTTTGACAAAGAACGCGGCGGCTTCGTAATGGCAGAGGGCTCAGCCTTCCTTATGCTCGAAGAGTATGAGCACGCCATGGCCCGCGGCGCTGAGATAATCGCCGAAGTGTGCGGCTACGGCTGCACCTGCGACGCCTACCACTACACGGCCCCGCGCCAGGACGGCATCCCGGCTTCCAGAGCCATCAAGGACGCACTTTCGCAGGCCGGCTACAGGGAGGGAGAAAACCTCTACATCAACGCCCACGGCACCGGGACCCACCTCAACGATGCGGCCGAGACCAAGGCAGTCAAACTCGCACTGGGAGAAGAGGATGCGCACCGCGCCTCAATAAGTTCCACCAAATCAATGACCGGACACATGTTCGGGGCCACAGGTGCAGCCGAGCTCATAGCCTCCGCCCTGGCCCTCAGGGACGGAGTGGTACCTCCAACCCTCGGGCTCACGACACCTGATCCGGAATGCGATCTGGACTACACCCCTCTCACTGCACGGGAGCGGAATCTTGACATCGCCGTCTCCAACTCTCTCGGGTTTGGAGGGCATAATGTTTGTGTCGCTTTAAGAAAATTCAACAAATGAACAGAGAAGAAATCAAGCAGATCCTGCCGCATAGGGAGCCTATGCTCCTCGTGGACGAATCCGAATGGGACGGGGAGTATGTCTGCTCCAAATACACCATCCGTGACAACGAGTTTTTCACTACCGGGCATTTTCCGGGCTACCCTGTAGTGCCGGGGGTCATCCTGTGCGAGATGATGGCCCAGGCCAGTTTCCTGCTGATCCCGGCCGAAGAACTCAAGACGAACACGGCATTCTACGCCGGGCTTGACGGGGTCAAGTTCAAACATTCAGTATTCCCTGGAGACACCGTCTGCACCCGTGCACGACTCATAGGCCGCAAGGGCCCGGCAGTCTTCGTGGAAGCGAAGGCTACCGTCAACGACAAAGTCTGCTGCATGGGCAAGCTCACATTCATGCTCGTACCGAACGAAAATCTCAAGAAGCAATAGTCATGGCATACGGATTACTCAAAGGCAAGAAGGGCATCATCTTCGGAGCCCTCAACGACCAGTCAATAGCATGGAAAGCGGCTCTTAAAGCCAAAGAAGAAGGGGCGGAGCTTGTGCTCACCAATACCCCGGTATCAATCAGGCTCGGGACCATCAATGAACTCGCCGAGCAGTGCGGAGCCCTTGTGGTCCCGGCTGACGCGACCTCACTTGAAGACCTCAACACCCTTGTGGATCAGACCATGGAGCACTTCGGCGGGCAGTTCGACTTCGTTCTCCACTCTGTAGGAATGTCTCCCAACATACGTAAAGGCAAAGCCTACGAAGACACCAACTACGACTTCTTCGGCAAGACCCTGGATATTTCAGCCCTCTCCTTCCACAAGCTGCTCAACGTGCTTTACCGCAAGGATGCGCTCAAGGAGTGGGGTTCCGTGGCCGCTCTGACATACATCGCGGCTCAGCGCACATTCGAGGGGTACAACGATATGGCGGATGCCAAGGCCCTGCTTGAGTCCATAGCAAGGAGTTTCGGTGTCATATACGGCAAACGCAGGCACGTGCGCATCAACACGGTATCCCAGTCCCCAACCCTGACGACAGCCGGCAGCGGCATCGCGGGCATGCAGGACATGTTCGCATACGCCGACAAGATGTCCCCTCTGGGCAACGCCAGCGCCTCCGACTGCGCCGACTACCTCGTGACCCTGTTCTCAGACCTCACGAGACATGTCACGATGCAGACCCTCTATCACGACGGAGGTTTCTCCACCACAGGCCTCACGGCCGATGTGATAGACACTTTCCGCAAAGGGCTGTAAAGGCCCGAGAGGGTTTGCCACTACCGGTAAAATCCCTCTCCCACCGTAGTTCATACTATCATGTTAAAGATTCAATAACATGATAGTATGTCTTGTTTACTCGCAACCTGTTTCGCCAACTATATACAGGCATCAGTCTGATAG
>CAKUYG010000062.1 GCA_934702165.1 uncultured Bacteroidales bacterium
GTGTATAGGAGCGCAGTACTCGAGATCGCAGGCTCTTAGGAAATTGCCGAGATCGCCCTTTACGGTACCCGGTGTGAGTTTAAGCACGCCGTCCTCAACAGCGAAGCTCATCTGGTAACCTTTATTGTGAGTAGGCATCAGAGCCGGGTCGTCCCCCATTTCTTCTGCGAAGAGTTCCCACTCCTCAAGTCCTGGAACTTCCACAAATTCCCATGTTCCTATGAGCTGGGAGTACCTCAGGATGCCTTTTACGGTCACGGTAGTTGAAGTCGTGTTGCCGGCGTAGAAACGGCCGCTGAGTTTGGACTCGTCCACTTTGATGATGATGGTCTTCTCGCTGCCGAGTTCGACTTCCTTGTCTGTGGCGATGAGGGTGAGAGTACCCTTGTTGGTGCCGGCCGCTACCTTGAACGAGGTCGCGTCATTCTCCACGGTGAAGTCCTCGCCGAGCTTGGCTGTGGAGGATTCGTCGAAGAGTACAGGAAGCTCCATGTCAGAGGTGGCGGAGAAGTCTTTGCCGGTCTTCATCCCCTGGAGGTCAAGTGTCACCGTGTAGGTGTTGAGAAGGTCGGCTTTCTCGGCGGAGAAACTATATGAGATTTTTTCCTTGTTCTCCACTGACACCACCATGCTCGGATTGGCACCGAGTTCATAACCGTCAGGGGCGACGATTGAGAGGGCGATTTCCTTGCCCTCCTCGAAGTTGTCCTTAGGAGTGATTTCGATGGTGGCGGAAGTGCTTCCGGCCGCGAACTCAAAAGCTTCTGCCGACAGGACATAATCTGTACCTTTCACTGCGCTTCCGGCGAAGTTGACAGGGACTGTGAGTTCTGACTGAGTCGCTTCAGAGACGGTGAGCTCGACTTTGAGGGGAGAGTCCGCCATCAGCACGGAGATGCTCTTCGCGAAGGAGATGGTCGGGAGCTCTTTGGTGCAGGATACCGCAATTGCGGCGGCCGCACCGAGCAATAACATCAATTTTTTCATTGTAAAACAAATATTAGTTGTGATTATCTGATTGCTGCGTTGTATTCATCGCGTATGGCCTTGACTTCCGCCTGCTCCTCGGCAGACGGGATTTCCCCTTTGGGGATCTGGTAGTACTCGGACCTGTCATCCGTCTTCGGCGTGAGTTCGTCATACGAGCATGATGCAACCGACAGGGTAAGGCCGCAGAGCGAGCATGCCGCAATAGCGGCCCTGATTATGGATTTACGATACATAACCTTCATTTTGAACCATTTTGTCGTTAAGATCCACATCCCCCTTGTAGATGGGGGCGGTGTAGAGATATTTCTCTGTCGTATATTTGAGTCCGTTGTTGATGACCCACATCTCGGGCCTGCCGTTCCGCTTCAGCTCGAACCAGCGGTCTCCCTCCAAATATAATTCTTTTCTTCTCTCGTTGAATATGGCGGACATGATTTTTGTCAAGGCTTTTCCTTGTGCGTCGACTTTTATGAGCGCCTTCGGGTCCGGTGAAGGGAGTGTCTCCATGGTGTAGTCTGTGACCCCGCGGATGCGGTTGCGCCTCAGGTAGTTGAGCTGGTCGAGCGCTTTGGCGTCCTCCCCTAGGTGGGCATAGCTCTCGGCTAGCATGAGCACTATTTCCGAGCCGCGGACTTTCGCACTGGTGTTTTTCTGGTTAACCCTTTTCTTGTCAAATGACACGGCGTACCTCACATCGGCATCTTTGTCCTCGTCGAACAGATGCACAAGGGCGGCGTTGACCGGGCGGGTCTTCAGGTCCTTTATGATCATGGAGTAGTACCAGTCGAGGTCGTTGTTGTTGTTGATGTGCGAGCGGACTATGACTTCCTGGCCCTGGGCGTTCTTTGCCTGGATCATGCCTTCGTACTGGTCGATGCCGGCGAGTCTGTATTCCTTGACCTGCATCAGTTCCTCGCACAGGGGTACAACAGAATCATAGTCTCCGATCCAGAAGTACAGCTTCGCGAGGTAGGCCTTGACGATGTTTTCCGTGAAGAGGAACATCTTGTCGGTGATATGGTATGAGATGGATTTTTTCAGCAGCCTTTCCGTGTATTCGGCTGTCGCCTCAAGGGACTCGCGCGAAGGCATCTGCTCCATGTCGAACCTGTCGATAAGCGGAAGTCCGGGCTGCAGATCAGCCCTGTCTCTGTCATAAGGGTCGCAATAGTCGCGTATGAGGTTGTAGTAGCACACTCCCTTTATTGCGTAGCTCGCGGAGAGCAGCTGTTCCGCAAGTTCGCTGTCCCTGTCTGACATGTTCTCTATCACTATGTTGCAGTCCCGGATGATGGAGAAGTAGTTTTTGTAGTACATCTGCCGGGCGTTGATCTTGTCACCGGCGTAGGCGGCGATGGAGCCGATCCTGACGTTGGCGTCGAGGTTGTCCGAGAAACTTTCGTAGAGGATGATCCCGTCGAAGTTTCCCACGATGAACTGGTCCTCTCCGCCCTCGATGTTGTTGACATGGTTGTGGATGATGGCGGCGAATTCCTCATCGGTTTCCGGGATGACCTTCCCTTGGGGCTGGACGGTCAGATAGCCTTTGCATGAGCATACCAGCGATGCGCAGGCGAGTGTGAACAATATCTTTTTCATCTGCAGTTCAGTTTAAATTCCTATGTTCATTCCGAATGAGACGCTCCTTGTGGTCGGGTAGGTGGCCCCCGGCACTTCAGGGTCCATCCCGTCGTACTTCGTGATGGTGAAGAAGTTGTTGAGGGACAGATTGAAGGACATGCTGTCAAGGTGCAGTCTGTCAAGCGCTTTTTTCGGCAGGGAATATGTCAGGATTATCGATTTGATCCTGAGATATGAAATATCCTTCAGATAGATCGCGTCCACTATGTTGTAGTCCATCGGGTTGTAGTAGCCGAAATTATATTTGTACCCGAAGTAGTCGTATATGCGCGGATACTTAGTGCCGGTGGTGTGGTCAGATGTCCATCGGTCGGTGCGGTCCCGGGTGACGTTGAGATGATTGGAGTACAGGTCGCTGTACTGTGACTGGACCGTCTCCGTGGAGGCTCCTTCGTGGCGCGGATTGTAGTAGGAGGCCGGAGAGACAATCTTGTCGTACTTCTTGGCTCCCAGTGAATAGTAGCCGCTGACGCTTAGGCGGAATGTCTTGTAGCTTGCCGCGATGTTGAATCCGCCGGTGTACGGGGCGATGGACGTGCCTAGGTAGCGCCTGTAATTGTCCGCCTTGTTGAGGTCCGTGGCGGTGGAGATCACGGCATCCGGTCTGAGTTCGAATGCATACAGGCCGGATTCAGGATCGATCCCGTTCAGCCGTCCGGACATTATCGCTCCTACCGGGTACCCTTCCACATACCTGTCCTTGACCGTGATCTTGCTGGCGTAGGAAGGGGTGTACTTGGTGACTTTGTTGTAGTTGTATGCGAAGTTGACCGAGGCGGTGAGGGAGAAGTCCCTTTTCTGTACGGGCTTTCCGCTCAGACTCACCTCTACGCCGCTGTTCATTATGTCGGCGGAATTGAAATACTGGGATGTGAATCCTGTTGTGGATAGCACTTGTGATGAGGTGACGATGTCAGAACTCTGCCTGAGGTATCCTTCTGTGGAGAAAGTCAGCCTCTCACCGAAGAGTCCCATGTCCACTGATGCCTTGACGTCCTGTGTCTTTTCCCATCTCAGGTTCGGGTTGGGGGCTGATGGGATGTATCCGAGCATGTACGCCTGGTCGTTCCAGTATCTGTACTGCTGCCTGTAGTATTGCATTATCAGGTTCGGGGTGGTGCTGGTGTTGACATCCCCTGTGAAACCTGTGGCGGCCCTGACTGTGAGATGGCTTATGTTCCTGGCATCCCTCATGAAAGGCTCTTCAGAAATGTGCCATGCCCCACCTGCGCTCCATGTCGGGTTGAACTGTCTGTCCATGCCGAAATTGGAGCTTCCGTCGGTGCGGACCGAGAGGTTGAGCACAAAGGTCTTCTTGTAATAATAGTCGGCCGATGCGTAGAAGGAAGCATATCTGTTTTCTGTGAAATATTCCCCGCTCAAGGCTTCCACAGCCCGTACCCAAGCATCGGTCTCTCCGGAGATCGTCGGGAGGGATGAGGTTGCCGTCTTCGGGTCGTAGTTGTATCTTTTCGTGAAGATGGTGTTTGATGATGAACCTCTGATCTCGGCTCCGGCTATGGCGGAGAGGGTGTGCTGCTCAGAGCCGAAGGACTGGTTGTAGACGAAGTGTCCGCGCAGCACATAGCTTGAGCGGTTCGTGGCATTCTGGGTGATGGACCCGTACAGTTTGCTTTGGGAGTATTTGTCGTTGCCGAGCCTGTCCTTGAATGCGGTGTAAGTGTCCTTGCCGGTGATCTTGTCGGTCTTGTTGTTGGAGAACGAGTAGGAGGCGAGACCTACGAATTTCAGAGGGCTGAACAACTTGACCTCCAACTGTCCGCGGACGGTGTTCGCGAAATTGACGGTGTTTGTGGAGTTCTCTTTAAGTTCCCTTATGATGTTGAAGCCGTTAGCCGGCATGACTTCGGTGTTGTTGCCGTTGTAGTAGCCGAGCGAGAAGAAAGTTTCGTCCGCGGCATAGCTGCCGTCACTGTTGTAGACCTTTTCGTAAGGGTTGGCGAAGTAGGCATAGTTGAATGCGTCCACGTAACTGTCCGGAGTGACCGTCCCCTGCCTGGACATGTCCGCTCCGAACTCGATCTTCACGCGTTCCACCGGTGTCATCGTCATGTTCGCCGTGATGTTGTAGCGGTCATAGTTGTTGTTGATCAGCATGCCGTTCTCGTTGGCATAGCCCAGCGAAAGATAGTAGGTGTATTTGTCGGCGCCGCCGCTCATCGAGATGTGGTGGTTGTGCGAGAATGTGTCGCGGAAAAGCTCCTTGTACCAGTCTGTCGTGTTGGAAGCGAGCGAAGCGATATACTCGTCCTGAAGCTCTTTGTTGTCTTTCATCCCGGTGAAATGCCCGACCCCGGCACGTATTTGCCCCACCACTCCCACAATCGGGAAGAACACCGAGGCGTCTTTGAGGGACTGGCGATATTTGTCAGCTGAGAACTCGTTCCAAAGTTCATCCTCCCATGCGAGCTTCTCCTCTGAATTCATCAGATTCACGCTGCGTTGCGGTGAGAATGAGAACACGAGGTTGTTGGAGTATGAGATCTTCATGCGTCCTGCCTGACCTTTCTTGGTGGTGACCACTATGACTCCGTTGGCTGCTCTGGATCCGTATATGGCTGCTGCAGCCGCATCCTTGAGAATCGTCACGTTTTCGATGTCGTTGGGGTTGATGTTACCGATTCCGTTGACGAAGATGTCATCGAACCCTCCCGCCTTGATCTGTTCGGAGGAAAGGTCTGGGGTGTCGTTCTGCATCGGGACGCCGTCCACAACCCAGAGCGGGCTGGAATTGCCCGAGAGATTGTTGACGCCCCTGATCCTGATGTTTGACTGCTGCCCGGGGCGTCCGGATGTCGCCTGGATGGCCACACCTGCCACCTCTCCCTGCATGAGTGAGGCCACTGAGGTGATAGGCTTGCTCTTGAATGTGTCGGACGAGAGGATGCCGACCGAACCCGTGATCCTTTTGGTGGTGGTCTGGGAATATCCGGTCACGACCACCTGATCCAGAAAGTCGGACTCGTATTCGAGCGTCACGGACATGTTCGAGAGGTTGGCGCCTTTCAGGGGGACCTCAATGCTTTTCATTCCTATAAATGAGAACACGAGAGTCTTGGCCTTATCCGGAAGCTGCAAGGTGAAATTGCCGTCAAGGTCTGTCTGCGTGCCTTTGCCGGGCACTTCCTTGACCACTACTCCGGCTCCGATCAGGGGTTCTCCCTGGTCGTCCCGTACTGTCCCTTTGGCGATGCGTCCGCCCTGGGCGACAAGGAGTCCCTGCGGCAGCAGAAGCGCCACTGTCAAAAGAATGATCTTCAGCGTTTTATTCATGGATGTCTTTGTATTTTGCTCTTTGCTCATATAAATACCGGTAATGTGATTTCTCTGCAGGATCTTTTGCCTTTGCGGCGGAGCGGGAGAGGACTTTAATGCTCTTCTTGCACAGGGCGTATATCTGCGGCGAGTCTTTCGCACCGTTCTCTTCCGCGAGTGCGGAGATCTTGTCGATAAACTGCTCCTGCATTTTCTTGCGCACCGGGGTTATAGCTTTCCCGTCCAGCGATTCTTTCCAGAGGTGGTCCATGATCCGGTCAAGAGCGCGGCTGCGTGTCATGGTCACTCCTTCGTCTTCAGGCTCTGACGAAAGGGCGAGGCTCTTTCTCAAGAGTGCGGAGAAGATGTCATAAGACACGTAGTCGGAGACCTTGTCGTTGAGGCTGATGTCTACGAGACCGTTGCCGTCAAGCGAGGTGCTCGCATCCATCCGTTCCAAAGTTTTTGCCAAGGCACGGTCCTGTTGCTCAAGGCTCACGGGGACATATCGTCTGTTGCCCGGGATGATTTCGGTGTAGCGAACTCCGCCGAGATATGGTATCAACGACTCGGATATCAGAAAATAATGCTCCACGTAAGCATCGAGCAGGGCGCTCCTCACTTCAAAATCGAGGTCGCCTGATTCCAATAGTGCATTGGCCCGCGAAATCGAGTTTGTCAGGTTGCCAGCAGCGAGCTGTGACGCCGTTATAAGGTCGTCTCCAAGCAAATCCCTCTGGGCGCGCGGATCCGCAGGATCCAGTTCCTCCGGCAGAAAGAGATAGTCCGGGACAGCCATGGAAGCATCTCCGTACAAGTGATTGATGTTGTAGAGGTCGAATTTTCCAAGTCCCGTCTGGCAATAAGATGCCGTCGGTGCGGCCTGTGACGCGTCCAAGAGGTAGTTCAGACATACGTCGTCCATCACGCTTTCTGTCAACTGTCCGCCGCTGCGTAGTGTGCTCAATGAGACCGCCGAGCTGCCGGCCAGATTGACCCTGAAGCCCAGACAGCGTCCGATATGGTGTACGAGCATTGACGTGAGGCAGTCTTCTACAGCTGTAGAGTCAGCCGTGACGGAGACAAGTTCCGGCTTGAAGTGAGAACACATCACCATCAGGTCATAATGGATCTTTTTGCAAACATCATGGTCGATATGGATAGATGCCTTGAAAATCTTGCCGTTACGTGGGTCGGCCCATACCGAACTCTTGATTTCCTTGCCGGGTGTCCTGACATAGTCAATGCTTGATGTATATGAGTTTCTCGCAGAAGTGCGGGGGGATACCCTGACGGCTTCCCGGTAGCCTTCGCGCCGGAAGCCGCCGTTCCAGATTCCGGCTGCTCTGCGAGCCGCATTCTCCACAGCGGCCGGCATGCTGTCGTCAAGCATGAATTCGACCAGTGGTTTTTCTTTGTCGCGTACCGGCCACTTTGTGGCGAAGTAGCGCCTTTTCGCTCCTCTGGTCGAATTGTCGTATTCCAACAGGCTGACGCTGCCTGCTCCGAGGCCGTTTTCGAGCTGGAGCGCTGCTTCTCCCGCAGGCGGAGGCAGAATGAATGATGTTCGGACGACTGCGCTGAACGGAGTGTCTTCGCTTATCTTAAGCATGGCGAACAGCGCCCTGGTCACAAGGTAGCTCATCTCAGTGTCCACTGATGCGCTGCCGCTGTCTGCCTGCACGGACTTGATGAGGGAGTTGTCGCTCTTGTATGTGTAGTCACGGGTGATGTATCCGCCCATCGAGTTGTATCCGCCAAGGTATTTCGGGGACAGATGGGGCTTGTCCCCGGAGAATAGCGAGGTGACGTCGCAGAGCACGGCGGTGGAGTCTTTGTTGAACTCTTCTGTTTTCAGGAGGGCAAGGGTTGTGGGGGCGGAGCTTCCCTCCAGTGCTGAGGAAATGCCGCTGTCCTCGGAGAAGGAAACAAAATTGAGCTGCTGGAGCAGCACGTTCGTGCTGTCCGTGCTGTGGAACCTCACCAGTTTGAGTGGCTTAGTCTGGATCCCTGCGGTGGATTCCCTCTCGTCACTTGATTCTACGACGGTGGTGCCGAAGAGCATTTCTCTGTCAAAAAGGGAAAACGGGATTTCAGCATATACCTTGCAGTCGGACAGGTACAGCGTCATGAGGCCCTTTTCGGAGGCTGTGACGCTTTTGTCCTTGAATACATTGTAGGCGGGGATTTCCACTGCCGGCTGTTCCGGTGCTGTGCAAATCAGCGGCAGCAAAACTGAGATCATTTTCAGCATATATCAGTCCTCCAAGGTTTTATCAAGATTGTGGAGGAGCTCCATACAATGGTATGATGTGGCTTTGTCCGAGGACTTCCTTCCTTTTACAAGCATCTTGCGCGCCCGCAACACATAACTATAGTAGTCAGACGGACGCAGCCGGTCCTCATGATACAAGGCTTCGGCTTCGCTGTATGCGGAAATGTCCTGGCTGATGGAGCGTCTTGAGGCGTTTTTTCCGTAAGGCACGGAGGCGCTGCCGCAGACGGCCTCCAGATAAGAGCGTTGCAGCTGCATCTGGGCAGCGCTGAGTTTACCGCCTTTCAACGGAGACCATACAGCGTTGAAAATCATCTCCATGCACTCTTCCGGAGTAAATGGGTCTGCAGATTTTGAAGCGCAGAGTTCTGTCTTTGCCGGGGCGCCCATCACCATCGTGAACACGTAGTCCCTTATGACGGACGACATCGGTTCCGCCTGTGGGAAGTTGTCAAGTATGGACTTGTTGTCGAACCATTCAAGATCCTGCATTTCTCCAAGGATGAAATCCATGGCGCGTCTCTGGTAGTCCGCGTTTACCGGCTCGTAGTTCACTCCAGGGTCTGTTGACAGGCGCTCGTAGAGACGGATTCCGCCCACATATCCGTAGACATGACCTATATATTGCAGGTATTGGTTGAGTATGGCATTGTACAGCGAACGCCTGCGGCTGTAGTCTATGTCTTCGTCTTTCAGCCAGCCGTTCATTTTGGTCATGATGTACTTCAAGTTGGATATGCCGTAGGTCGAGGCCCCGATGGCGTCATCGCTCAAGTCTTCCGTCTGGGAACGCGGGTCGATGATCTCGTCCTGCTGTTTGCCGTATCTGTAAAGCGGATCTTTTATGGCCTCTGACAGCCAGCGTGACGTGATCCTGTATTCGTCCTGCGGGTTGTCCGCGAATGTCGGTGTGTAGTTCCAGGCTGTCACGAAACGGTCGTATTGTCCGAACCTGGGCGGCGTCAGTTTGAGCCCTTTAAGTGAATCCTCCGGTTGGGCAACATAGTTGAATCTGGCATAATCCATTATGGATGTGGTGGTTCCATATTTTTGTGTGTAAGTCGGAGAACGCAGAGAATCGAGCGGTACATTCGCCGATGCGCTCATATTGTGCATGAATCCTAGGCAGTGCCCGATCTCATGGGAGACCACATACCGGAGCGCGTCGCCCGCTTTCTTGCCGTCAATGTATGCGTGGCGGGCCGCCGTGTCAACCTGGGAGGTCTGAACGAAAAGCCAGTTGTTGATCAGCTCCACAGCATCGTGGTAAAGATATACTGTGGCGTTTATGATCTCACCGCTCCGCGGGTCGGTCCATGACGGGCCCATCGCGTTCTGGATAGGTATGGGGACATATCTCACGCTTGAGTATTTGAGATTGTCAGGATCGAACGACGGGTCGTCTTCCGGAAAGTCCACGGCTTTTATCGCATCCCTGAATCCTATCTCGCCGAATATCTCGTTCCATTGCTCCACGCCTTCCTTTATATAGGGTTTCCATGATTCCGGGAATGCTGAATCGATATAGAATACTATAGGTTTTTTCGGGGAGACTTTCTCTCCTCTCTTATATGCTTCTACATCAGATGGTTCCAGTCGCCATCTGTTGGCGTAATATATCTTCTTGCTTCCGGTGAACCCTTTGCCGTAAACCCGCTTTTCTGTCGGGAATATGGCTATGCGGCTGTCTACCAGCCTCGGCATGTAAGGTATAGAGTCAAGCAGAAGTATGGAACGGGTGACGGAAGCCGTGAACGGCAGATCCTTGTAGTTCACACCCCTGTCCGGGAGCGTGTACTTGTAGCTCAGAGAACTTTTGACGGAGACATTGTCATCAAATGCCTTTATGTCTTCTATGAACGAATCGCTCTTTCTGAATGTCTCATTGCGTTTTTTCTTGTCACTGGTGTTGTAGCTGTACCGGTCAAATGGCGAGAGTTTCTTGTCATCGCTGAGGAACAGGTCGGTAGCATTTATTACAACAACCGAAGAATCAGCATTATAACACTCCTTTTTGAAAAGCTTGAATATTGCGTTGAGGTCTGAATCCTCCTCGGACACCAGACGCATGGCAACATGGTCCGGCTCCTCGGTGAACACGAAATGCAGAGGATCTTCAGGCTTGCTGCCGCTGACCCCGTTCTTGTTGTCACTCGTAGCGCTGATGGTGGAGCCGAGAAGCATGTCCCTTCCGAAGAGCGTGCGGGGAATATCCATATATACCTTACCTTCGCACAGATGCATCCGGAACAGGCCATCCGCGACTTTCCTCTGTTTTTCGAAGAGTTTATTGTACGTCGAATCTGCCTTTGCGGCCCCGGCCGGAGCGCCTGAGGCGAGCAATATCACCGGGCATGTGACAAGTGCCAGGACAAATGAGAGTTTGTGGTGTAGATTGAATTTCATTCGGAACTACTGCTTTAAAGTTCGCTAAGTTAAAAAGTAGGATCGAAAAAGTCAAGAGAACAGTTTCCTATAATATAGGTATAAGGGAAGCATTTGATTTTTTTTCAAAAAACGATTGCGGAGGGCTTGCAGGAAAGGAAATAATTTGTACCTTTGCATCCCCGAAAACGAGGAGGAGCGATAATCCGTCGGCTGTCTGAAAGGACGCTGAAAAAAATCTTAAAAAAGATTTGCGGAATCAGAAAAAGTTCCTACCTTTGCAATCCCAAACGAGAGCGCGGGTGTCCGGAAGGTCCCGAGGGGGCCGGAAAGACGGAAGAAGATCATTGAAAAGGTTGAGAAAGACAAGTACAAGCAAGTACCGAGAAAAGCAATAGAATCGAGAGCGTTGATTTCTTTGGAGGAATCATGGAAGC
>CAKUYG010000063.1 GCA_934702165.1 uncultured Bacteroidales bacterium
GGATTGAGTCAGGCCTTTTAGGATGTATGTCCACATCCGCCCCCACATACGATGAAGTCTCGACCAACTGTGTCGCAAGCCCCAGACGGTCAATGAAAAAACGGATGATCGACATGTCCAGTTCCCACAGCGTGGACGGACGGGAATCCAGCATGGCGAAAAGCGGATCCCTATAGTACTCGAAGAAAGCGGAAGAACGGTAGGCAGTGTCTATACAGCGCTCCGTCTTGGCCACCCAAGGCGTGGAATAATCCACCTCCACCTCCTTGATCGGAATGTTGATCGACCCTTCCCTGTGCTTTACAGGGAAGGAAAGGGACTGCACCCCGTCCGAGGCATAGAAAAGGCAGCGGTTGCGATACGACTGCTTCTGGTAGTTCTCGCAGGCTTCGATATAAACCGAAGAATACCTTGCGAGAAGCGCAAAGTATTCTATCGGGGGGAAATATGCTATCGTGAGGGTCACTTCCTAGTCGATGCCGCCTTTGGCGGAGACATCACCGGCACGGACGATACCTCTCTTGGAATTCTTTATGAAATTGAGGATATTGTCACGCTCCACCGACTGAGGGAAACCTGCCTCCACCCTGGCGCAGCCATCGGAGATGTTCATTCCCTGATAGTAGATCGTATCGTAGATATCCTTGATGTTGCGTATGGTGTCCGATTCGAAGCCCCTACGGCGCAGGCCGACGATATTGATGCCGGCATAGCAGATCGGAGTGCGTCCGCAGATAGAATACGGCGGAATGTCCTTGTTGACCGCCGAGCAGCCCCCCACCATGGCATGGGTACCGATGTGCGAGAACTGGTGCACGGCAGTGTTGCCGCCGATGATGGCCCAGTCATCCACATCCGTCTCTCCGGCGATACCTACATAGCTCACGAGGATGCAGTGGTTGCCGACACGGCAGTCATGCGCGACATGCACATAGGACATGATCAGGGTGTGGTCACCGATTTTTGTCACGCCTTTCCCGCTGGCCTTGGTACCGCGGTTGATGGTGGCGCACTCGCGGATGGTCACATAGTCACCTATCTCCACGTATGTCACTTCTCCGTCAAACTTGAGGTCCTGAGGCACGCCCCCGACCACAGCCCCCGGAAACACATCACAGTGATTCCCTATCTTGACATAGGGAAATATGCTGGCATGGGGATATATCTTGCAGTTGTCGCCTATCTCGACATTGTCATCGATGAAGGCGTAAGGTCCTACCTCAACATTGTCGCCAAGTTTTGCATTTGCGCTGACGGTCGCAAGCGGATGAATTTTTACCATAACTCAGATTTTTTCCATTACCGCCAGAGCGGCGGCGCTGTTGATTCTATGTCCGGGTTTGTACGCGCTGACATGAGCTTTCATATAACCTCCCACGAGACGCATGTCACCGATGAGGTCGAGAAGCTTGTGCCTCCCGCATTCGTTGGGGAAATGCAGCCGCAGGTTGCTGAGATAGCCGTTTTCAGTCACAGAGAGCCGCGGCTGGCCGAAAAGCACGCACATGCGGTCTATCTGTTCTTTGGTGACAGGATGCTCCACTATCACGATGGCGTTGTCCACATCACCGCCTTTGACCAGTCCCCTGGAGGCCAGAGCCTCGAGTTCATGGAAGAAACAGAAAGTACGGCACGGGGCGACCTGGGCGACATAGTCGGCATTCTCGCTCCAATGGGCTTTCTGGACCCCGAGCACATGGGAGTTGAAATCGACGGTCACATCATAGGACAAACTGTCCGCCGGGGTGATCTTGACCCATGATCCGGTATTTTCGTCCTTGATCTCGACCTCTTCCTTGAGTGTGATATAATGCCTCTCGGCCGCTTGCTCACGAAGTCCGTCCGGAGCGATGGCACGGACATAACACTCCGCGCTGCCGTCCAGGACAGGCACCTCCACATTGTCAAGTTTGATCAGGGCATTGTCCACTCCCAGACCGGTAAGTGCCGAAAGAAGATGCTCTATAGTGACAACCTGTACATCCCCTTCGGAGATGGTGGTGCTTCTGTCTGTTCTGCTCACCTTGCTGGCAAGCGCCGGAATTTCCACATCCACATCCGTGCGGAGAAAGCGTATTCCGAAGTTCTCCGGGGCCGGGCAGATGGTAAGATGTGCGTAACATCCTGTGTGAAGCCCTCTTCCCTCGAAGGTGTATTCCTTAATTACTGTCTGTTGATTCATCGGGGCGCAAAGATAGGAAAAATTATTTTATTCCTCACCTGACTGCTTGAACTTGGCATAAGCCCGCAGGAACGTCCCGTGAGGCAGGGCAGGGACACCGAAGAGCGTCTGGCCAGGCTTGCGGACATTGCCGATGACACCTGTCTTGGCGCAGATGGTGGTCTTGTCGGCTATGGTGACATGGCCGGAAATTCCCACCTGGCCGGCAAAGATGCAGTTCTTCCCTATTTTTGATGAACCAGCTATACCGGTGAGAGCCGCGATCGCCGTATTCTCTCCTACCACGACATTGTGGGCTATCTGACAGAGGTTGTCTATCCTGACGCCGTCCTCTATGATTGTAGATTCCATCGGGGCCCTGTCCACCGTGGTGTTGGACCCGATCTCCACATCGTTGCCGATCACAACGTTGCCGACATGCTCGATCTTTCTCCAAGTGCCGTCCGGCTGAGGCGCGTTGCCGAAGCCGTCATCACCGATGATGCACCCGGCATGCAGGATCACCCTGTCCCCTATCACCATCCCCGGGAAGATATGCACCCCTGGGTAAATAATGCAATAGGAGCCTATCTTCGTGCCGGCGCCGATGGTGACATTATCGTATATTTTTGTGCAGTCACCCACCGTGCAGCCCTTGCCGATGGTCACATAGTCCCCGACGGAGACCCTCTTTCCCATCTTGGCGCTCCAGGCTATGTGGCAGCGACCGCGATGTCTCTTATATTGCTTGTTGTGGTCCGACACGTATTTGAGCAGATCAGCGAGCGCCGAATACGCATTGTCCACTCTCACGAGGGTCGGCGTCACAGGCTGCTTCGGGACGAAGTCCTTATTTACAAGAAGTACAGAGGCCTTGCTGCTGTAGGCATAGTGCTCATACTTCGGATTGGCGAGGAAGCATAACTGCCCCGGCTTGCCGTGTTCTATCTTCGCGAATGAGGAGACCTTCTCCCCAGGATTGCCTTCCACTGTCCCTTTTAGAACCTCGGCAAGTTGTCTAGCGGTAAATTCCATTGAATTACAAGAAGTTTCTAGAATCTCCAGCCGAATGTCACGACTGCGTTCCAGAGAGTTGGTTTATTGAGTATGCGCGGAGACTTGGTGCTGGTGAGCAGGCCTGCCGCATTGTAGTTGTCATAATCGTAATACGGGGAGAATGTCGTGTCCGGATACTGTGTGCACTTCACCGCAAAATCAGCGAAGAACGATCCCGGAGAGGAGTACCCGAATCCAAACGAGAGCGAAGTCGTCTTGTCATCGTAGTAACTTGCTGACACGAGCTTCTTCAGACTGCCGTTGTATGAGTCAAAATCATTGAGATAATCGTCGGCGGTGACGTCAGCCCCCTCGTTGTTGATCCAATGGCGCTCCGGGGAGGTGAGCACAGACGCACCGGCACGCAGTGAAAACTCCGGACTCAGACGAAGCTCGGCACCAAGCCGCAGGGCGTGTGACACACCGGCAAAGTTCCTGTTGGTCTGATTGAGGTCATGATACCTGTCGCCGGACAGATAGTCAGGGTGCATCTCCGAGAAACGCATCACGCTGTAGTCAGTCATCTCGTAATCGGCACTCACGAAGCCCATTGTGCCGAAAGTGTAAGCAACACCGAGGTTGATGATATATGGGGACTGGAGACAATAAGTATACTCCCCGCGCGGAGAAGTCTCGCTGTCGTTGAACTGACCGTCAGCAAAAGTGGTCGAAGCTCCGTACTGCCACTTCTCCGTGATCGTGTACGCTGTCGGCGTCTGGATGGCAGCACCGAGGCGAAGTCCATTGACCGGAGTGGACAGGACACCGAACTTAGCATAAATACCGTCGATGTCTGCCGTGTAATTATATGAATAAGAAGCGCTTCTAAATGCGGTAAACCGTTCCTTGCCATCACTGCCTATGAAAGATATCGGGAAGGCGTCCGAATCGACAGCCGTCTCATAGAAAGCCTCAGAATAGCGGTACTCCGCCGCAGGAGTGCCCAGATTGAAGCCGAAGAAAAGCTTGTCGGAGACATTGAAACCGAAATTGAACACAAGGTCGTTCTTGTGACCTGACTTGGTGATGGCTGACGACTGCTGGAGCGCGCCAGGCACGTAATGGTAGACCCCGTCCGGAGAAATCGTCTCCGTCACACCGACATAGCGTCCGTCAGTACCATACGAGCCGAACATCCCGGCCTGATAGGCCGTAAGGAGATCCCAGGAGACATCACTGTTGTCGAAGGAGTTGTAATTGGCCAGTACATCCTCACTTATCCCGGCTGCGGCTGACGCGAACTCCGCAATCTTGGAAGTCCTTGAATTGACCCCATACGCTGAGGCGCCATAGTTGTATTGCGCAGTCTGGTTGGACACTACGGCAAAGGTAAATGACTTGAGCCCGCTTCTGCGGCCGGTCTCCATCACCAGTGAAATCCCAATGTTCGGCATGGACAGCCGCGAGCGCGTAGTCCTTGCAAAAGCCCCGTACATGCCCTCTCCTTCCGGAGAGTAGGAAGAACGCACCGATGAAAGGGTAAATCCCGGAGTGATGGTCAGCTGTCCATAATTGGCCACTGCGGATCCGGCCGGATTGATCCCTATCGTACCGAGATCTCCGCCGACGGCTGTCACCGCATTGCCGAGGGCCATGGTACGTGCCGTCCCGAGATAATCGTTGCGGCTGAAATTAATCGCATCATACATGTTCTGCGCACCTGCAAGCATGCTGCCGGCCGCGAGGACCGCGATTGACAATATTATCTTTTTCATCTTCTTTCGTTTTAAAATTTACCTTCTCCTTCCACCGCCACCACCATGGCTGCTGCTTCCGCCACCGCCACTGTGTGAGGACGAACCGCCGCCACCGTAGCTTCTTGATGACGACCCTCCGGAATAGCTTGAACCGGTACTGCGGCTGCTGCTTCCCCAGCTGCTGGAGCTGCTGCTCGAATTGCTGCGCTCATAGCTGCTGGAACTGTTGCTGCCGCCGGAGTACGACCTGGAAGTGCTGCCGGAGCCGGAATTTCGGCCCTGATACCCGCGGGAGTAGTTGTAACCGTTCTGCCCAGGGGTCACCCGGGAATTGCTTCCGGATGAAGATCCATGTCTGACGGCAGAAGAACCGCCTGACCTTGGGGCGAAACGCGAGCTGTTGAACTGTGTCGATCCTGAAGAACCGTAACCTCCACCGCTCACGCCCGGACGATAGTTGCTGCGGCCAGGCCTTCCGCTCTGTGTGCCGCCCGGCTGTGTATACCGGCGTTCCCCATAATAACGGTTGCCGTCCGGAGAGAGGCCCGGCTTCGGCGGCCATGGGTCATGACGATGCCCGAATGAAGGCCCGTACCACGGATCATACCTCCAAGGATCGTGATACCATGGATCATAGTACCAAGGATCATATCCCCAAGGACGCCAATACCACGGATCGTAACCCCAGGCGTAGCGACCATAGTACCAAGGATCATTGAACCTCCACCAGTCCCAGCCGTAACGCCACCCCCAATCGTTCCACCACCAGCTGCTGTACCAAGGTGAGGAAAGCGCGAAGCCGGTCCCGAGCCCCCAAAGGAAATCCGATGAGGCATCGCGCTCGTAGACAGGTACATACACAGTATCGCGCAGGATGTTCTTCCGGGCGATGTCCAGCGCAGCCATCTGCTCGAAATCTTCTTTAGAATATATCTGAACCGGTTCCGGGGCCGGTTCAATGCGCTCGTATATGCCGTCGACATACCTCTGCTGAGCATACTGTGACGCTGTCCCGCAGGAGGCAAGGGCAATAAGAGGCAGTAAATAAGCCAGAATACGTTTCATCTTACAGTCTCCTGTTAATTTAATAATTAGTATCTTTGCGCGTGCAAAGATTCGGACCGTGGCCCGATTCTATATATAGATGCAAATTTCGAAAAAAAACGCAGACTTTCTACAAGAATATGGCAAAAGAGGTCACCAAGCGCTCTGAGAACTATTCTCAGTGGTACAACGATCTGGTAATCAAAGCAGATCTGGCGGAGCAGTCCGCAGTCAGGGGATGTATGGTCATCAAGCCGTACGGATATGCAATCTGGGAGAAGATGCAGGCCGCGCTCGACGGCAGGTTCAAGAAGACGGGGGTGCAGAACGCATACTTCCCTCTCTTCATCCCGAAGTCGTTCTTCAGCCGCGAGGCCGAGCACGTCGCAGGCTTTGCCAAGGAGTGCGCGGTAGTGACACACCATCGCCTGATGAACGACCCCGACGGCAAGGGAGTGGTGGTAGACCCGAGCGCCAAGCTTGAAGAAGAGCTGATAGTCCGCCCGACCTCGGAGACCATCATCTGGAGCACATACAAAAACTGGATTACCTCTTGGAGAGACCTTCCGGTGCTCTGCAACCAGTGGTGCAATGTGGTGCGCTGGGAGATGCGCACAAGGCTTTTCCTGCGCACGGCCGAATTCCTCTGGCAGGAGGGGCATACAGCCCATGCCACCGCTGAAGAGGCACAGGCAAAAGCCTATGAGATGGTGCATGTCTACGCCGATTTCGCCCGCAATGTCCTGGCCCTGCCGGTAATCGTGGGGCACAAGAGTCCCAACGAAAGGTTCGCCGGTGCTCTCGACACCCTGACCATCGAAGCCATGATGCAGGACGGCAAGGCCCTTCAGGCCGGCACATCCCATTTTCTCGGGCAGAACTTCGCCAAATCCTTCGATGTGCAGTTCACCAACAAGGAAGGCAAGCAGGAATACGTATGGGCCACATCATGGGGCGTCAGCACACGTCTGATGGGAGCGCTCGTCATGGCTCACGGAGACGACAACGGACTCGTGATCCCGCCGAGACTTGCCCCGATACAGGTCGTGATGGTGCCTATATACAAGACAGATGAAGAGCATTCGCAGGTGCTCGCCAAGATGGACGAGATACGTCTCGCCCTCGACAAGCTCGGCATCAGCTGCAAAATCGATGACAGGGATACGCTGCGACCTGGATTCAAGTTCGCCGAATGGGAACTTAAAGGAGTGCCAGTACGCCTCGCCATGGGAGCGAGGGATCTCGCCTCCGGCACCGTGGAAGTGGCCCGCAGGGACACCCTCACCAAGGAGACGATGGCTCTCGAGGGTATAGCGGAGCATATAGAGGGGCTCCTCGACGACATCCAGGCCAACATCTACAACAAGGCGCTCGCCTTCCGCGACTCCAATATCGAGAAATGCGACAGCTGGGACGAGTTCAAGGAGAAGATCCAGACCGGGAAGTTCCTCCTCTGCCACTGGGACGGCACCGTGGAGACAGAGCAGGCCATCAAGGACGCGACCAAAGCCACCATCCGCTGCATCCCTATAGACAGCTGTGTCTGCGAGGAAGAGGGCAAGGACATATTCTCCGGCAAGCCTTCACACAGGAGGGTCGTATTCGCAATTTCATACTAGCATGAAGAAAACTCTGACCCTGACGGCAGCCGTCCTTGCCGCATGTCTGAGCCTGCACGCCCAGGACGATGCGCTCCAGAAAGCCATGGAGGCGGCAGCCGAGGCCCTGCAGGATGCACCTGCCGCCAAGGATGCACAGGACAAGCCCAACTACTGGAACAGCTGGACGCAGTTCGATCTCGGAACCAGCAACACGAGCCTCTGGAACTGGGCGGCAGGCGGATACAACACCCTCACGCTCAGCATTGGAGTCGATGCCAATGCCAATTACGCCAAGGATCTGGTGAGCTGGACCAACCGTCTCCAGCTCCAGTACGGCTTCCTCTGGTCGGCAGACAAGGAGAACCTGCTCCAGAAGAGCAACGACCTCATCAAGTTCGAAAGCCGTCTTGCATACAAGATCCTCAAGGACAGCGACTGGAACTACACGGCCTCGTTTGACTTCCGCTCCCAGTTCACAGACAGCTACGACTCCTACAAACAGGACGAGCAGAGCGGCAAGTGGAACGGCACCCTGAAGTCCAGTTTCCTCTCCCCTGCCTACTCCACCGTGGCGTTCGGTATGGAATGGACCCCGGCCGACTGGTTCAACGTCAACCTGGCCCCGCTGACGGGAGGCTTCACCATCTGTACCAAGGAGGAACTAAGAAAGAAATACGGTATGAAGCTGAAGGAGGCGGATCTGGATCCGGAGTTTGGAAGCAGCTACCACAGCCAGCTGTTCCAGTTCGGTGCCCAGGTGAAAGTCAACTACAACACCTCCGTCAACGACAACCTCAAGTACGAGACGCAGCTGGTCCTCTTCACTGACTACCTCAACAAGCCGTTCAAATACAACAGGGTCAACTGGGACAACAAGATCACCTGGCAGCTCGCCAAGTATTTCAAGATAGGCCTCAGCACATGGATGATCTACGACCCTATCGTGATCATCGACGGCAAGCAGAGAATACAGTTCAAGGAGTTTTTCTCCGTCAATTTCACCTACCTTATCAGCAACAAGAGATGAGGCTCATCCTCCTCGCTGTAAGCGGCGGCATAGATTCCATGTACATGGCAAACAGGGCTTCGGAGCTTTTTCCCGGAGCCCGTTTTGCAGTGGCACACTGCAATTTCGCGCTGCGGGGGAGCGAGTCGGACGGGGATGAGGACTTCGTGAGAGAATGGTGCCGGAAGCACGGAGTGGACTTCTTTTCAAGGAAGTTCGACACGGTCGGGTACGCACGGCAGCACTCCATGAGCATCGAGATGGCTGCCCGCGAGCTGCGCTACAGCTGGTTCTCCGGTCTGTGCACGGAAAACGGGTTCGAGGCCGTAGCAGTTGCCCACAATGCGAATGACAATGCCGAGACACTGATGCTCAACTTATTGAGGGGCACCGGAATACGAGGCATCAGCGGGATGGGGGACCGGCCAGGGGTGCTCAGGCCTCTGCTTGATACGGAAAGAAGTGAAATCCGGAAATGGATGGATGAACACGGGCTTGAATGGAGAGAAGACAGGACCAACAGCGAAAACGAGTACAAGCGCAACCGCCTGCGCAACGAGGTTTTCCCGATATTCGGGGAACTGAACCCGTCTTTCATACGCACACTTGGCGAGGATATGGTACGCTTCGCCCAAGTAAGGGACATTGCCGAAGATTATTTCCTGCACGCGCGGGGAAAAGTACTGCTGCCTGATGGAGGGATAAGCATACCGGCCATAAAGAGTGACGCGCACCGCGACTACCTCCTCTGGAGGCTGCTGGAAGGCAGCGGCATCGGCCGGGACGAATTCGATTCGCTCAAAAGGATGCTTGACGAAGACAGGCCGGCTGGAGGCAAGAGATTCGGACCGGTCGAGTGCACATCCTCCGAAATCCGGATCAGAAAGCCCTCGAAAGCCAGAGAACTGCAGTGTGAGATCATCCCTGCTGACATGTTGGAAAAGCTGAAACAGCCGCCCGGAGTGCTGATCGCGGACAAGGCAAAACTCTGCTGGCCGCTGAAAATAAGGGCTTGGCAGCCAGGCGACTGGATGCGCCCCCTCGGCATGGGTGGTCGGCGCAAGAAAATCTCAGACATCTTCACGGATCTCGGCTGGTCACCACAGGAAAAAGAAGAGGCGGAAGTGATCGAACTGGACGGGCATCATGTGGCCGCCCTGCTCTGCTGCCGCATAGACGAGAGCGTCAAGGTCGCTGACGGGTGCAAGGAGGTGGTGCGTCTGAGCTACCGCCCGGTCGCGTCTATATAGACGTCATCCCCGGGTGCCGCGAAATAATATGTCTCACGCGCGTAGCGCTCAAGGGAATCCCTACGTGTCAGAAGATCTTCAAGCTGACGGTCAAGGCCTTCGTTCTTGACTTCCAGCATCTCTATCTGCCTGCGCTGCGATCGGAGGGTGAAGCCGGCATTGATCCATGTCAGAATGTTGTCCTTCTTGACGAACATAAACACGGCGAAAGCTGCGGTGGCGACTATGGCGTAGCGCAGGAAGGAGCGCTGCTCTTCCCTGCCCTTGTCCTTGTCACGGTTCCATAAATCCTTGAAAATCCCCATAGACTTTGCGCAAAAATAATTATTTTTGTCCAATATTGAAACCAATCAACACTTTATTATGAAACCTGCACTTTTGGTCCTCGCGGCCGGCATGGGCAGCCGATACGGCGGGCTCAAGCAAATGGACGGTCTCGGTCCGAACGGAGAGACGATAATCGACTACTCCATCTATGACGCTGTGAACGCCGGATTCGGGAAAGTCGTATACGTGGTTCGGGAATACTTCCTTGAAGCTTTCAAGGAGAGCGTGAAGAAAAAATACAGCGATGTAAAATGTCCTGACGGGACTCCGCTCGAGTTCGTTTTCGTCACCCAGGAGCTCGGCAAGATCCCGTCCGGGTTCAGCCTCAACCCGGAAAGGCAGAAGCCTTGGGGCACGGCACATGCTGTGCTGATGGCAAAAGACGCGATCAAGGAGCCGTTCCTTGTGATCAACGGGGATGATTTCTATGGCCGTGAATCTTTCCAGATAGCCGCCCAGTGGTGCGAGGAGCACTCCGCCAGCGAGGGAGTCTACTCCATAGTAGGATTTGAACTGGACCACACCCTGAGCGAATCAGGCGGCGTATCCAGGGGCATCTGCCACTATGACGGGGAGCAGCACCTGACAGATGTGGTGGAGCATCTCAACATCATCAAGGGAGCAGACGGCAAGGTGACAGGAGACAACTCCGTGACAGGCGAACATGTCACCCTCAACGGCAAAGATCTCTGCTCCATGAACATGTGGGGATTCACCCCTGACTTCTTCCCGAA
>CAKUYG010000064.1 GCA_934702165.1 uncultured Bacteroidales bacterium
TGTGGCAGCGGCGCAGGAGGATGCGGTCCCCGTTGGTCATAAGCGCCACGGCCTGGCCGACCTCTCCGGCATCGTTACGTATACTCAGATCCTCAAAAGTCACATCATCCGCATCCACGTACACGGAAGCACTTCCGCTCGTGCCGATCTCATGCGGGCTGTCAGGCCAGAGTTTGCGGGCGTAATTGTCATAAGTGATGACCGACTTGCCGGCACCGCAGCCAGTTATCTTGAGACTGCGCTTGCCTGACGGGATTATGATGCGCTCCCTGTATACGCCAGGCTTCACCAGTATGGTCGTCTGAATGCTCTTCTGATAGTCAGGCACAGCATCCACAGCCTCCTGCATGGTGAGAAAATCACCGCGTCCGTCCTTGTCCACCACGAAATCATAACGGACAAGATGCTCCGCGAGCTGCGGGATCTTGGCACGGATGGAGTCGCAGACGATATCACAGTTGCGCCTTGCACCACGGGCATTGGAATGGGTGTCGTCCTGGCGGCCTGAAGGCATGGCCGGACAGGTGCCCGGAGCCACCCACATGAAGTATTCTCTTGAAGCCTTGTCCCCGGCCGCCTTGATCCAGTCGATCGTGGCACTTTCCATGTCTATGAGCACTGTACCGGTCTCGGCTGCGACAGCTTTCATCGCTGCCGGGTACTCACCGTGGGTGGTCTCGTCCAGGACCCCGCCCACGAAACGCCTGCGCGCCACAGGGGTCAGCAATACAGGGGTCGCCCCGAGTTCGCGTGCAGTCTTTATGAACATTCTCAGGTTGTCCTGATAAGCTCCCCACGGAGCGGCGTAGACTTTCGGTTTATTGGACTTCTCATCATTGTGGCCGAACTCGATGAAGACGTAGTCTCCCGGACGGATGTTCGCCTTGACCTTGTCCCAAAGCCCCTCATCGATGAAACTCTTGGTACTGCGGCCGTTCTTGGCATAGTTGATCACCCTCACGGACGGATCCACAAAGTTCTCGAACACCATTCCCCATCCCCTCTCCGGATTACCGTTTGAGATGTCCTTGTCCGCCATGGTGGAATCCCCCATCAGATGCAGGGTCAACTTCACCGAAGATTCCGGCACTTCAGGGCTGAGGGTCGGGCCTGCTCCCTGAGGGCCGCGAAGCAACTTCGGCACGCGGGATGCTGGAAGCACATTGTAGCGATACGGGATATTCACCGTCCCCTTATCATGAGGTTTGAACTTCTCCCGGAAAGTGTTTCCACGCATCTGCCATGCCCCGGCGTCGTCTGTCGCCTCGAATATGTTCTTGACACCTTTTTCGAAATAATTGCCCTCCATGAGCACCTCGGCTCCGATGCAGGCGTAGACGGCATTGGCATAGTTGCCGGCACAGTCATAAAGGTTGTTCAAAAGATGGATGGTACCCCAGCGGACAGCCGGCATCCTCACCTCACAGCCCTTGCCCCAGATGCAGTAGGCATAGGTGACGTTGAGATTGTCAACACCCTGATCCGGTCTCTCGCTGCTCGCGATAAGGTTGGAAGCCTTGTGGTCATAGGCCTTGTCCGTATATTGGAAGACGCACCAGGTCACCGTGATGAAGTCCGAGCGGGAATTTATGTCAAAGTTCCCGTCCATCCCGTCGGTGAAACTGCAATGGTCCACCCAGATATGCTTCGAGCCGTTGGAGACGGTCAGAAGATCCGCACCCCCGACATCTATCGGACCCGGGCCCTCAAAAGCGATGTTGCGGATTATGATGTTCTCGCAGGCGTCGAGTCCGATCAAGCCGGCGTCACGATACTTCTCGGACGGATCGGAGGTATAATCGATAATGGCCTGACGCGTATGCTGTTCCCTCTCCTCTGCCACGTAGGCACCGTTTGAGAGTTTCCCGCCACCTCCCTGGTCGGACATGGCCTTGACTCCGGCAGCGTCCAGAAGTGCCCGCAGGTCATCGGTCACGCTGAACTGCGTACGGAGTACCGCCCCGTTGACTCCAAGCAGAGTCTTGCCGCTGAGCCCCTTGAATTTCATGAAAGAAGACACGACAAAATCTCCTTTGGAGCCGTCCAGAACCACGACATCATAGTCCTTGAGGGCCTTGATCAGGTCTTCGCGCATGTCGAAGCCATTGCTTTGGAGGACAAGCGTGCTGGAAGCATCCCCTCCCGTGACCTTAAAAGCGTCCCCTCCGGTCAGGGACACGGCAGAGGCCCAACCGAAAGGGCCCTCATTTACAGCAGTTTTGGCGCCGGCCACGAAGGACAGCGCCAAAAGAGCGATCGAAATCAGATTACGTTTCATCTATTTGTTTTCCTTGTCTACAAAAGATATGAGTGTCATCATCCTGTTCATGTACTCGCGGGTCGAGATGCACATCTCGCCGGTCTCGCAACGATAAGGAGAAGTGTCGTACTCGTCCCCGACATTGGTCCGCACGTACTTGGTCTCGCTGCTCGGGGTGGTCGGAGCTCCCGGCTTGTAAGGGTTGGAAGTCGTGGTGAGCGGAGTCAGCCAGCAGCCCTCGGCGCTGAGAGACGAAATTATGTCCTTGACATCCTTCTCGCTGACATTCTGCGGCATCCGGCAATAGAATCTGTCAAGAGGCACCAGCTCATCACCGGCAAGAGGCGAATTCTTGGTAAGCTCCTCCACCGGAGTGGCCATCAGCTCGTCATAAGCCTTGCGGAGAGCCTTGGTGTCAACCCATGAAGCGGAGCTGTAGTGCCCTATGGTTCCGGAAATCTCCTGATTGATAAAGTAATGACCGTTGTAGGAGTTGGAGCCTACCCGGTGCACATAGAGAGGCTTTCCGCTGTCCGGATCGATGAAGCGAGGTGCAAGGAAGGCATCAGGATTGTTTGTCTTGCGCTCCCATTTGGCCACCTCTGAAGCGGGAAGTTTCTGTGACTCGAGGAACTCGATGGCAGCAGGAATACCGGTCACAAAACGGGTGTCGCCGGTGAGACGGTAATAGTCCATCATCTGGCGAATCATGGAGACGGTAGTGCCGGAGTTGACGCCGCGAGGCTCGTATGAACGGGCATGGGCAGGCTTGAGATCCGCTACAGTATACTGGTCAGCCCAGCCGGCATAAGGCGCACCCTGCTGAAGCAGAACCGTGCAGTACATTGCCCTGTAGATAGGTTCCTTGAGCCCCGGGATGCCGAGAGACTGATAGCACTGGAGGAGAAAGTCGCAGGCCTCCGGGATCACATCGTCGTTGAGAGTGATGAACGAGCTGTAGTCCGCCTTGCCCTGGAAAGGATGGTCGAACATGAGAGGATACCTCTGAGGCCAGCCGCCCACAGGATACTGGCTGTCAAGGACGAACTTGATGGCCTTGTCCAGAGACGGACGGAAGATCGGGTCATATTTCTCCACATATATGCGGAGCAGGAACTTGGCACAGTCCGTGGTGGCAGAATCATCGAATGTGGCGTTGCCGTAATAATGCTGGAACTCTTCAAGTCTCCAGCCGCTCTTGCCGACTGTGGCATACCAGTCCTTGAGGGAAGCCTCGCCGGCGAAATCGAAGCAGTAGTTCCAGCCGCCACACTCAAGCTGGCCCCAGATAAGGGCAGAAGCCACCTTCTTGGCCGCCTCATAATAATATTCGTCTCCAGTAGCGTGGTAAGCATCGAGCAGCATGTGCCCTACCTGAGGCGTACCAGGATCCTGAGTCCACACCATTGTGCGCTTGGCTTCCATTTCGCCCCACTGGCGGGACATGTCAGGCAGATAGTTCCAGACGAAGCCGCCGTTGTAACTGACCTTGTCCATCATATACTGCGTGGCTGTCTTCATGGTCTCAAGAGCTTTGTCTTCAAGAGATTTAGGCTTGGCCGTCATGGCAAGAGGCAGGCACAGCGCCGCCCCGAGGATGATAAATTTGATTTTAGTGTTCATGCTATTGCGGTTATTTTGTTCAAAGGTAAGGATTTTCTGTGTATATTTGAGAAAATTTATCATACCGATTTATGAAAAAAATAGTCAAAATTCTCGCGATTGCGACCGCCGTGCTCGCTACCGCGTCCTGCTGCGGAGGCAACGCAGAGAAAAACACGGCATCCACAGATAACAACAACACAATCATGAACCAGAGCAGTAATTTCATCTTCGCTGCAGACACCCCTTGGGAGGATGCAGGCGGCGGAGTCGAGCGCCAGATCCTCGGCTACAACGACAACATCATGATGGTCAAGGTCAAGTTCGACAAGGGAGAAGTCGGAGCGATGCACAGCCACCCTCACTCACAGGTGACCTATGTAGCCTCAGGCAAATTCGAGTTCACAATCGGCGGCGTGACCAAGATCGTAGAAGCCGGTGACGCCCTCTACAAACAGCCGAACATCGAGCACGGCTGCGTCTGCCTTGAGCCGGGCATCCTCATCGACTGCTTCAACCCTATGAGGGAGAATTTCCTCACCAAGAAATAGTCAAAGCTGAATATTCAAAAAAAGCCCGATCCGAACCACGGACCGGGCTTTTATCATATCAATCAGGGAGTTATTCCCACTTGGCGCGCACCGAGTGCACAAGGATACGGCTCTCCGTGCCCACAGTGCTGGTATGCTGGAGGCCGAAACCTCCGAAACTGTTCGGTTCAACCTCGGCGCTGAGTTCCGCCCCGTGACGCACAACCGGATCAGATGCAAGTTCCGCCACACGGCCCGGACCGCTGACAGAAGCGCGCAGCTCATTCCCGTGCACGGAAACCGAGAGCACGCATCCGGTAAGGAAGCAGTCCACCGTGACAGGCTCGCATACCGGCTCCACATGACCGTTGTCATATTTGACAAGGAGCACATCCACAGCATTGGCATATTTGGTGGTACGGATCACACGCAACGCATAACCTGTCAGGCTGCGGGTATCGAACTTCACGAATAGATCGAGATACTGCTGCCTCGCGCTTCCGAAGCCCTGGCCGCCATCCTTTGCCGGATCCACCTGCCACGTCACGGACATGTCCCCATACTTGCCATTCAGCGGGGTGAAACGCAGGCGCGCGCCTTGCTGAAGCTGCTGGATGCCATAGCCCTTAGCTCCGTTGATGCCGGTACCGTAGAGCCAGCAAGGCTGCGAAAGATCCGGATCGTGCTTGTAGTACATCCTCGCATCCTCCGGGATAAAAGCATCCACAGTCCAGTATCCCGGCTTTATCTCCAGCTGATTGTCACACGGAAAATCAGTGAAATCGGTGGAATATACCTTCGTAGCCGGCAGACCTGAAGCCTTGATGCGCGACTTGCTCACGATGCGCACCTCCTCCCCCGGTTCGCAGCGCAGATGCTTCGGCGCCACACCGACCATCAGATAATGCCCGGCATCCTCACGTGTGAGCCTATATTCAAGATGAGGCTTGTCCATCCTTGAAACGCACACAGGCACGGCCCCGCCTCCCCTACGGTCGTCACAGCGGTACCATGTGACCTGAGACTCATCCGCACGTCCTTGAAGATCAAGCTCATACTCTACACTCGCCTCAGAGCCGGAGATATGCAGAACAGGCTTTTTCACAAATGCCGGAGCCGGCACGAAATCAGGAGATACGGTGAGCTTGGCTGCCACCTCAAGGCCTTCAGCCGTATAGGCTATCACATCGAATTCTTGAGTCTTGTCCTCACTGTTGACCGGAGTCACTTCGCACTTCTCTCCTTCGAGGCAAGAAAGCTTGACGAAACGCTCGTATCCAGGCTGAACCTTCCAATAAACTTTCTGATTATGAAGAGGATAACCAAGATGCCTCATCGGCGTGGCCGTAAGTGTCACAGAACCCTTGCCGGTCTGGAGGGAAGCTTCACGCACATCCATGTCAAGACAGGTCGGGATGTTGGCATAATCCCTCCCGTCACGCTTCGACAGAGCCTCGACCTTGGCCTTTATGCCTTGAGGATCCCAGTCATCGTCTCCGCGGAGGAGATTGTAGGTATTGTAAAGCACTTTCCCGTCATCCTCCACGAGACGGTAGGCGAAAAGCTGGGCCTTCTGGTCGAGAATCACGGTATTGTACGGCTTGGCGGCACCCACGAAAGAAGGGGCACCGTCAAGTGAGATATTGTACTGATAGCAGCGCAGCCACTCCTCAGGCCGGAAAGTCCATGCAAGCTGGACCGGACGGCCGGCGTGATAGCGGACATCGACGAGACTGTGTCTGCCGACATTCTTGCTCACCGCCTGCACGGCCTCTCCGTGGCAGACATTGAAGTCACAATCCATGAAGACAGTGCCATACCTGTCCACGCTGCCGAACGGCTGCCTTCCCCAGAAATCCAGGTCGCAGCCGAGGTGCACGCCGCAGTGGTTCAATGAATCATCGGTGCTCTCGAAGTGGCAGCCCACAAAAAGTATACGCTTCGAACCGGAGAGCGGGGTCAAGTTGAGACGTGACACAAAACGTACGTTCTCCACATACACCCTGTCCCCATGGCAGAAAGCAAGCTGGGCCTGGGTGATGGCCGAATTGCGCTTGGCCCTGTTGAACTTGGGATCACGCGGGTATTCCAGGTCTATATTGCAATAGTTGCCCATGGTCAAATCCTTGACAACCAGATCGTCCCCATAGAAGTCAAACATCGTGAAATTACCTCGGGCACCCTGGGTCTGCCCCCTCGCGGAGCCGAGCACGACATCACGGGCATCAGTGGCCATACCCAGAAGTTGGAGTGCCTCGCATCGGATGGCAAGTCCTATCGGAGCCCCCTGTCCATCCTCCGGTACGCGATCCTGCGGATCATCCGGATCATCGACCCAATACACCCAAGGCGCGATATACACCTTCATCGGGTCAGAAGCAGTGCCGTCGCTGACCTTGGCCATGGCTTCGTTGAACGTGCGGAACACGTAAGGCGACTGCGCCGCCTGCGCTTCGCTGAGGCTGCCGTCCACATAGAACGCATGCGGCCCGAGCTTGACTTCCTCGCCTTTGTAACTGATGGTCTGGGCTGAAAGACCAGCACACAGCAACAGAGACAGAAAAGGCAAAATCATCTTTTTCATAAAGCTGTTATTCTCAATAATAAATATGGTGTCTTCGGCAGGCGGATTTTCTGCCTTGACTTGTCATAAAGCCTGTAGTCCTCCACTTCGGAAGTCTCGAACACCCCGGGAACGGCAGAGACCGTCATACCCCATGTGTCTATCACCTCCACACGGAACTTCGTTCCCGGCTGGAGGCGCCCATATCCGGCGCACTTGGACGGAAGGTTGAAATCCCACACGCCAGGCATCTTCTCCCCGAAATAGACATAGTAGTTACCCTCACCGTCCGTGGCCGTCTGATGGTCACGGCTTGTGTCTGCAAGTTCGAGTGGCCTCTTCAAGGCAGAAAGGATATCAAGGGTGAAGCCGATGCGTTTCCACGACTCACCTCTCCAGAGGCCGCCCTTGGCCCAGAAGATGTCATCAAAATCGCCATCTTCATACTGATAGCATTCACCATGAGTGACATAAGTCCCGGCGATCAGACCCTGCCAGATGCGGTGAAGCATCTCCTCCCCGCTCAAGCGTCCCCAACGGGACGGAAGATTGCCCTCGTAGCACACCTCATCAAACACCACCGGCATCGGATATATGTTGCGGACAGTCGCCGCCCTGCCGAAATCCTCCACCGGGGCCTCATCCTGTATGCTCGCATGCGTCAGGCCTCCTTCCCAGACCGGATAATACTTGGCAGTACTGCCATGGATCGAGCACAGATGCCCGTAAGGGTCGTTGTCCCCCACGCGGGCAATAAGCTCCCTCCAGTCATCGAGGCTCTTAGCCTTGCAGTAGTCATACTCGTTGGCCAGAGACCACCACACATTGCGGAACGAAGCCACACGTGCCTGGAAATAATCCAGATACGCCAGGTTGGCCTCCTGCGGCATGCTGTCAAAGCCCCACACCCCCTTGTCGTAAGGATGAAAAAGGATCAGGTCCGCCTGTATGCCAAGGACGTCCATCCTGTCCAGCAGGGACTCTATATGCCTGAAATACTCCGGGACAGGACGGGAAAAATCAAACCCGTCACCTTTCTTCTCAAACGGCAGCAGATCCGGAATCTCCCGGCAGAGCGGGTAGTTTTTCGGGAAAACACACATCCGCACCTTGTTGAAGCGCGCCGCCTCAAGCGAGGCGAGAGTCTCCTCCTGACGGGCTGTACTCTGGTGCATCCAGCTGTAAGCCGTGGTGCCGAGAGGATGGAAAACCAGCCCGTCAGCATAACTGAAGCCGTGGACATTCCCGTCCATCACCCTCACCGGGCCATGGTTGCCCTCCGAAGCAGGAACACAGGTAAACGAACCTTTCCTGCCCCTCAACGCCGGGACATTGCTCTTCGTGACGAATGTCCACTCACCCTCAGCCTGAGGCATGAAGCGGACACGGAAGACTCCGTCCCCGTCGTAGAAACCTCTGACCTCAGTCTTCTCGGAGCCGTTGGAGAACACGGCGGAGAACTTCACATCGAAAGGATTACCCTTTACGGAAGCCTCACAACTGTACTCGAAACGCCCCCATTTCTCCACTTGGGCGGCAAATGAAGACGGCAGCGCCGCAAAAAGCGACGCCACCATAAAAAGCAGCAATCTTCTCATGTTAGTCAAGGACACGGTATTTGAAGTTGCTGAACTTCACTTCACCGTTGCCGGCGGCCATCAGGCCCGGGAGCATGCTCTGGAAATCGTGGAAAGTGTTGTGGTTGAAACCGGAAATCTCCATTCCCCACTCTTCCTTGACCCATTCCTTGCCGTCAAGGCTGTAATAGCCTGTGATGACCTGATTGTCGTTGCGAATGCGCAGCCAGATATGCTCGACATCAGGAAGTTTGCTGCGCACACCGCCTTTGTCGCGGCGGAAGCGGAGAGTCCCCCTGTCATTGATGCCCTGTCCCACATAGAAACGGTTGTCGTAATATATCACGAGACCGGCCACAGAACCCGGAGTCCTCTCGATCTCAGCCTCGAACTCGTAGGCATGGTCCCCGGCTACGAACATCAGCGGAGCGGAATCCGCAGGACAAGTGCCGGTAGACTTGAGCGTAAGGACGCCGTCCTCGATGGAAGCGCGTGACGGGTCGAAATCCTTGTAATATTTCCAGTCGAGACCCACACGGAACTCTCCCAGATGTGCCTTGCGGTCTACAGGATGCAGAGGGAGCGGCGCCGCGATAGGGGCGGCCACATCGGCAACCACGCTCCTCGGCCAACCCTCATTGTCAAACTGGACAGGCTCAAGCAGAGTCTGGCGCCCGAGTCCGGTGAAGCCGTTCTCATAGGCGTGATAGATGCAGTACCAGCGTCCGTCAGGAGTATCTATAAGCGAACCATGTCCCCTTGACCACCAGCGGTCGGAGGCATTCCAGGTATGGATGAGCGGATTGTAAGGAGAGTTCTCCCAAGGGCCGTCAAGACTCTTGCTGCGGGCCACCGTCACCATGTGGCTTGTAGGTGGGCCTGCGGTGCCGCCCTCGGCGCTCAGGTAATACCACCAGTCACCTACCTTCTTGAGTTTCGGTCCCTCAAGGCAGAGCCCCTCGGTCACCCAGTCGGACGGGAAGATCCAGCCGTCATATACGTGCTCATCAGTACCTTCCACGGTGTCAAGTCCGTCAGCCGTCAGCTTCTTGCGCATGCCTCCGCTCAAGAAGAGCCACTTGGTGCCGTCTTCAGCCACGGCGATGCACGGGTCGATGCCGCCCACATGCAGATCCTTCGGCTCGCTCCACGGCCCGTACGGGCTGTCCGCTGTGACCACCCAGTTGCCGCGTCCGTGCACGGTGAAGTAGATCCTGTACTGGCCGTCAACCTTTGCGAAGTCCGGAGCCCAGACACTTCCCAGATAGGTGCTGAGAGCGTAACTTATCGGCTCCCAGTTCACAAGGTCGGTAGAATGCCAGACGATGAGGCCCGGATTGTAGTCAAACGACGAGTGTGTCAGATAGTAGTCCTCTCCGTCCCTGAGTATGGAAGGATCCGGATAGTCTCCCCCGAGGACAGGGTTGGTGTAGGTGCCGTACTGCGGCGTCTCGGTTTTGCCGCCGCATGCCGAGACAAGGAGCACGCAGGCGAGGATTTTGGCAAAAAGTTTCATATTTGTCTGTGTTTTAGCCATAAAGTTACTAATTAACTACGATTTTCTCTGCGCCCTCGCTGTAAATCGTCACGGGCTGCGAGATTCCTGACGGATAGAGCAGGGTGTACTCATGGATGATCTGCTGCGGCGGGATGTGCTTCTGCTGCAGAGGGGAGGTCGTCCAGAGTTTCTGGCTCGAAGGCACTCCGGCCTTGTCCCCCACGAGACGGTTTCTCCAAGGGTTTGTCACGACTATCACGAGCTCGTTGCTGCCGCTGCGGACATACTCGGTGATGTCAGCCTTGAGATAAGGATCCCAGATGGTCTCAAGCGTATGGCCGTTGACAGTCAGCCGGGCGGTGGAGCCGAAAGCCGGGATGCTTATGAGCACCCTGCGGCCAGGTTTGATGAATCCTTCCGGAATAACGGCCTGCGTACGGTATGTAATGACACCTGAATAA
>CAKUYG010000065.1 GCA_934702165.1 uncultured Bacteroidales bacterium
GCAAATACTCCAACTGGTGGAAGAGCCTCGGCACTTCCGGCTCCGCCTCATACCCGGTCCTTTTCTGGGAATAGATCACCACTGATTACTGCGCGACAGGCCTGCGGCGGACAGCTCTGCCGGGGCCTGTTTTTTTTTGGAGTTGAACTTGCATTATGCTATTTTTGCTTCCCGGAAAAGCGGCAACAGCTGCCGCACAATGTCAAGATGAAAAAAGGACTCCTTGCCCTTGCTTTGGGCACATTCACACTGGGGATCACTGAGTTCATAATAGAAGGCATCCTCACCGACGTCTCCCGAGACATGCAGGTCTCCATCCCCGAGGCCGGACATCTGATATCGGTCTATGCCATCGGGGTTTGCATCGGCGCCTTCTCTCTCATACTGATGTACAGGTACCGCCCCAAGAAGATACTGATGTTTCTCGCATCCATGGTCACCCTCGGGGCCGTCATCGCCACTCTCGCCCCGAATTACTGGACACTGCTGTGCGCACGTTTCATCCAGGGACTGCCGCATGGGGCATACTTCGGCACGGGAACTATCGTGGCGGTAAAGATTGCCCGGGAGGGCAGAGGCACAAGTGCTGTCGCCATGATGTGTGCAGGAATGCCTTTCGCCAACATGATGGGTGTACCCCTCGGGACTTTTCTGAGCCATGCTTTCAGCTGGCGCATCCCTTTCGTCATGGCCATAGTACTGGGGCTGCTCACCGTCTTCATGATACACAAGTGCGTGCCCGATGTGGAACCGCTGCCGGACAGGGGCATGAAAGCCCAGTTCCGCTTCCTGCGGAACAAAGCCCCGTGGCTAATAATAGCCGCAACTTTCCTCGGCAACGGCGGTATACTCTGTTGGTTCAGCTACATCTCTCCGCTTCTCCAGACGGAAGGAGGATTCAGCCCGGCGAGCATCTCCTTACTTATGATACTGGCCGGGCTCGGCATGGTGACCGGCAATCTGATAAGCGGGCCGCTCTCCGACCGCTTCAAACCCGGTATGGTGACATGCTGCCTGCAGCTGATCGCCGCCGCCTCTCTTCTTCTGGTTTTCCTGTTCGCCCGTACCGGTTGGCTGTCGGCGACACTGATGTTCATCTGTTGCGCCTGTCTCTTCGGCATCGGTTCTCCGGAACAGTACCTGATAGTCAAGCACTCCGAAGGTGGGGAGATGCTTGGCGGCTGCTGCATCCAGGGAGCGTTCAATCTCGGCAATGCGGTCGGAGCTTCCCTCGGCGGCATCCCGGTAGCCATGGGGCTGGGTTACAATTTTCCGGCACTCATCGGTGTGCCGATGGCCCTTGCCGGCGCCCTGTGCCTTCTCGTCTTCCACAGGAAGTACGAGTAGTCAGGACTCCCGTTGCGGAAGAACAGGACTTTCATTATATTTGTAATTTGCAAACTTGAAGATATGCCAGACAGCAACTTTATAGACTACGTCAAGATTTACTGCGCATCCGGACACGGGGGCGCAGGTTCGGTGCATCTCCACCGGGCCAAATACATCCCGAAAGGCGGACCGGACGGGGGAGACGGCGGACGCGGAGGACACATCATCCTAAGGGCCAACCCCCAGTTCTGGACTCTCATCCACCTCAAATACCGCAAGCACATCAAGGCCGATGACGGGGAGAAAGGAGGTTCGGCCAACCGCAGCGGCAAGAACGGGTCTGACATCTATCTGGACGTGCCTGTCGGGACCGTCGTCAAAGATGCCGAGACCGGAGAGACGCTTTTCGAGATGATGGAGCCCGGTGAGGAGAGAATCCTCTGCAAGGGGGGACGGGGCGGTCTTGGCAACAGCAACTTCAAGACCCCGACAATGCAGACCCCCCGCTTCGCACAACCGGGCGAGGAGGGTCAGGAAGGAGTCTATATCCTTGAACTCAAACTCCTTGCAGATGTCGGGCTTGTCGGGTTCCCTAACGCCGGCAAGTCAACATTGCTGAGCGCGATCACAGCAGCAAAGCCGAAGATCGCCTCATACGCGTTCACCACTCTGGAGCCGAACCTCGGCATAGTCAAATACCACGACGGACGCTCTTTCGTGATGGCGGACATCCCGGGCATCATCGAGGGAGCACACGACGGAAAGGGGATAGGCCTGCGTTTCCTGCGCCACATCGAGCGCAACTCCGTGCTCCTGTTCATGGTCAGCGTAGAAGAGGAGGACATCGCAAAAGGATACCGTACACTTCTCAACGAACTCCAGCTATACAACCCGGAGCTTCTCACCAAGCAGCGGGTGCTCGCCATCACCAAGTGCGACCTGATAGACAAGGAAATTGAAGAGCAGATGAGACCATCACTCCCGGCAGGTATACCATACGTATTCATATCTTCCAGCACCGGAGAAGGTCTGGACAAACTCAAGGACGCATTATGGAAAGCATTGCAGGACTGACACTTTGGGATCATCTCGAAAACGCGGACCGGGTAGCAACCATGGGCATCAACTCGTTGCACTGCAGTTTTACAGACGCGATGTGGAGAGTCTTTTCTGATAAAGAGATCTGGTATCCTCTTTATCTGGCGGTGCTGATTTTCCTGTTCGTAAGGCTCGGATGGAAAAAAGCCTTGATTGTCACAGTCTCATGCATACTCACAATCGTGGCATGCGACCAGTTCGCCAACTTCACCAAAGAGTTCTTCGGCAGGTTGCGTCCATGCTGGGATTCGATTGCTGCAGGCAGGGGACTGCACCTGCTTGAGGGCAGGGGAAATCTCCACGGGTTTTACTCCGCTCATGCCGCCAACGCGATAGGTTTCGCCATATGTTCCACTATCGGCTTCAACAATGCCCGCAAGGTTAACATCCCGCGCCACGAAGTATACAAATACTCCATCCTTGCCTGGGCCTTGTTTGTGGGCATCAGCCGCATTTTCGTAGGAAAACATTTCCTCGGTGATGTACTGACAGGATTCGTGGTGGGGAGTCTGTTCGCCTGGGGGATAGCCTCCATGGCAAGGTTCGCTATAAAGAAGCTGAACCTGCAACAACGTTGATCTTGTGCCCGGTGACCTCAAGGGTCATAGGCAGGCGTCCTTCCACTTCTCCGTCGAGTTCGACGAGGTCCTCTGAATGCTCGTTCATCGGCACCACCTGGAGCAAGCGGCATTTCCCTCCAAGTATATATTTGGATTCATTGAGATTGCCCTTGTAGAGCCGGGGAAGTTCGTGCAGGATTTTTCCAAGACCGATCTTCGGGATTATAGTGTAGTCCAGCAGGCCGTCGTCAGGCTTTGCCAGCGGCACCTGGCGCATGCCGCTTCCCGAATAGCGCCCGTTGCCGAAAGCGAGCGAATAGCACGGCCCGTTGTAGACCAGCTCCCCGTCAGCAAGCAGGCACACATCAATCGCCTTGAGGCTCAACATCGTATAGCGCAAGGCGTTGAGGTATATTAGCTTTCCGCGCTTGCCGCTCTCTTTCTGGGAGTTGACCCTCTGGCACACATGCGAATCGAATCCCACACCGCCTATATTGGCCATGTAAAGACGCTTGCCGGCACGGCAGCTTACCTCTATCACGTCCATCTGCGCAACGGCCCCCTTACAAATGAGATCCACGGCATCATCTACATCATTGGACACGCCGAAAGACTTGATCCAGTCGTTGCCGGAGCCTATGGGGACAACCCCGATAGTGAACTCCTCCGTCGGGACTCCGTTGTCGCGGCACCAGCTGCATATCCCGTTGAAGACTTCATGTACCGAACCGTCGCCGCCGACCGCATATATTTTACGATACCCGCTTGCAGCCGCCTCGTAGGCAAGGGAGGTGGCATGACGCTTATAGTCAGTGAGGGCTGTCACGAATGATATGCCCGACCGCTCCAGCCTATGCTCGGCAGGAAGCCATTCACACATCGTCTTGCCCGAACCGGCACGAGGATTGACTATGAAGTAACAGTCGGTTTTTGTTTCAGACATGCCGCAAATGTAGGAATAAATTATTACTTTTGTAGTCTTCGACAACAGGAATATGGGTAAAGTCATCGCTATAGCAAACCAGAAGGGTGGGGTGGGCAAGACCACCACCGCCATCAATCTTGCCGCTTCGCTCGCAGTCCTCGAAAAGAAGGTGCTCATCATCGACGCCGATCCTCAGGCCAACACGACTTCCGGACTCAACTTCAACCCGGACAACGACGAGAAGCGCACGCTCTACGAAGTGATGATAGGCAAAATCGACATCGCTGACGCCTTGATACAGACTGAAATAGAGAGACTTCACATGATTCCGTCCCATATCAATCTGGTCGGTGCGGAGATAGAACTCCTCGAGACGGAGCAGCGCGAGTCTGTGATGAAATCAGTGCTCGCACCCATCAAAGACAACTACGACTACATCATCATCGACTGTTCCCCGTCATTGGGACTGATTACCATCAACTCGCTCACAGCAGCGGACTCGGTGATGATTCCGGTCCAGCCGGAGTTCTTCGCCCTTGAAGGACTGGGAAAACTCCTGCAGACAATACGGCTTGTGCAGGGCGGGTTCAACCCCGACCTCTCGATAGAGGGATTTGTCGTGACCATGTTCGACGGGCGCACCAAGGTGCACAGCCAGGTGCTCGCCGAACTCCGCGACCACTTCAAGGAAATGGTCTTCAAGACCATCATCCAGCGTAACATACGCCTCAGTGAAGCCCCTTCGCACGGCAAGCCGATAATACTTTATGACATAATGTGCATGGGTTCAAGCAACTACCTGAATCTTGCCAAAGAAGTGATGGAACATAACGGAGAGCAGATATGAGCAAAGAGCCAAGAGGACTGGGTAAAGGCTTGAGCGCACTTCTCGGAGAAGTGCCCAACGCCGATGCGCTGCGCAAACCGGTCGGATACGTCAACAAAGAAGTAGTCGGCACACGGGGTCTGAAGGAGAACACGGCCGACATACTCAGGATTCCTGTGGACATGATAGAGCCGAACCCGTACCAGCCTCGCATGTCGTTCGACCAGACGGCCCTTGAGGAGCTCGCAGCTTCCATACGGACACTCGGACTCATCCAGCCTGTCACAGTCAGGAGGCTTGCGGACAACCGCTACCAGATCATCAGCGGAGAGCGCCGCTACAAGGCCTGCCGCCTGGCCGGCATGACCACCATACCGGCATACATACGTGACGCCAACGACCAGGGGATGCTGGAGATGGCCATCGTCGAGAATGTCCAGAGGGAAAATCTCGACCCTATCGAACTGGCGTTAAGCTACCAGCGTCTCATCGACGAATGTTCTCTCACCCAGGACATGCTCGCCGACAGGGTAGGGAAGAAGAGAGCCACAGTGACCAACACCATAAGATTGCTGAAACTCCCCGCCAAAGTCCAGCACGACATCAAAGTGGGTCTGCTCAGCGCCGGACACGCCAAGGCTATCCTCGGAGTCGAAGAGCCCGAGCTACAAGAGAAACTCTGCGATCTGGTGATAAGGGACGGACTGTCCGTCAGAGAGCTTGAATCACTGGCAAGGAAGATTGTCCTTGATCCGAAATCAAGCCAGACGCGCACCAAATCCAGGGAACAGGACCTGCCAAACGAATACTACAAGGTCCTTGAGCACGTGGGCAAGTACTTCTCCAGCAGCATCTCCATGAAACGCAGCAGCAGCGGGAAAGGCACGATGACCATCCGCTTCAACTCCGACGATGAGGTGCGGGCGTTTGTCAAAGCTCTTGAAGACAAGCAGTTCTGATGATTCATAGCAAAGGGTTCAGGCTTACGTTTGCATTTGTGGCGGCATTCTTGCTGTCCACATTTTTTGCCTGCGCCCAGTTCAGGGACGAGGCGTTTTCCCAGCAGTACAACTCAGATCCCGCCGACAAGGTGGACACCACCGACGTGCTCTTCTCTTTCAAAGAATACATCGGCGGTCTCAAGCACCAGAGGCAGATCAAGATGGGGACAATGGCCATGGGCTCGGCAGTCATGATCGGAGGCTGCCAGATCTACAACAAGCAGTACTGGAAACTGCCCATTGTCTACGGTACGATCGGCGGAAGCCTCGGTGCCGGAATCTATCTCAACACACAAGGCAGGCACGATGCGGCAAAATGGTGCTTCATCGGCGCAGGACTTGCCTATTGGGGGACAATGATGGACGGGGTGCTCAACTACAGCCCGGCCGAATACCCACATGCCGGAAAGGCGACGATGTATTCAATACTCATCCCGGGGCTCGGACAGATCTACAACCGGGAGTATTGGAAACTGCCGCTCTATCTCGGAGCCATGGCCGCCGGCATCCACTACTACTCCGACTTCTCCCGCAACTTCCAGAGATTCCGCAACATATACATCGAGGCTACAGACAGCGAACACGAGTACACAGGCCCCATTACAGCCGACCAGGCCCTCTATTACCGCAATGTGTACCGGCGTTACCGCGACTACGCCCTGCTTATCACGGCAGCCGTATATCTGCTTCAGGTGATGGACGCCAACGTGTTCTCATACATGCACAATTTCGAGGTGGACGATGACATCTCACTCAATCTTGCCCCAACTGTAATGGCTCCGGACTGCCAGCTGGCATCTGCCGGGGGATTCAGCCGTCCGGCGTTCGGGCTGAGAATTGGAATGAATTTTTGACGATGACAAGAACGACAGCAATAATCCTAACATCTCTACTGCTCTCCATGCCGGCTGTGCATGCACAGGGCATCTCAGATTTTTTCAAGCGCCCCAGCCGTAAAGCTCTCCAGACCGAAAACAGCGCCCTCAAGGCCAGCCTCGACTCGCTCCAGGCCCTTGTGGACAGCCTTGAGGAGAGACGCTACATAGAAGACAACGAGCTGCGTGCCGTGATCGAAGGGAACAGCGCAGCAGAGGCGGAAGACAGCATAGAATACACCGCAGAAGTGAGCGACAGCCTCCTTCACCTCTGGTACAAAAACTCATTTGCCGGTGATGCCGACTCGGTATCGGAATTCGACATGGATTCCGTGCGCTTCTCCTCCAATGTCTCCGACCAGGAGATGATAGACAGGCTCAGCGCAATGAACTCCTTCATCACCCTTCCATTCAACGACAACGTCAAGAACTACATCATCCTCTACTCGGAGAAGATGCCAGGCAGGATGAGCCGCGTCATGGGACTGAGCAGCTATTATTTCCCCATGTTTGAAGACGTTCTCAACCGCTACGGGCTTCCGCTTGAGCTGAAGTACATGGCCGTGATAGAGTCGATGCTCAACCCTGTGGCCACTTCCCGTGCCGGCGCCAGAGGCATCTGGCAGTTCATGTACAACACCGCACGCAACTACGGTCTTGAGATCAACTCCTTCGTTGACGAGAGGCTCGATGTCGAGAAAGCCATGGACGCAGCCGCACGCTACCTGCGCGACGCATACAAGATATTCGGGGACTGGGCACTGGCCATCAGTTCATACAACTGCGGTGCCGGCAACGTCTCCAAAGCCATCAGGAGAGCTGGAGGCAGCCGTGACTTCTGGAGCATCTACCCGTATCTTCCGAGAGAGACGAGAGGATACGTGCCGGCATTTGTGGGAGCCATGTATGCCATGACATACCACAAAGAATATGGAATCGTACCGCAGAATGTGGGGATGCCGGCCCAGACCGACACCTTCGAGATCCACAAGAACCTCCACTTCGTGCAGATCAACTCCGTGGTTGGAGTGCCGATGGACGCCCTGAAGAACCTTAATCCGCAGTACGTGCATGAAATCATCCCGGGCAACAGCAAGGGCTATATCCTGAAGCTCCCATACACCTGGACAAATGCATTCCTGGAGGCCGACAGGGACTCCCTCTACAGTTTCAAGGCCGACTCCCTGATGAGTCAGAAAGTCCTCAAGGATGTTAGCCGAAAAGGTAGCCGTCCTGCAGGCCAGCAGCGCATCGCTTACAAGGTCAAGAGCGGAGATTATCTTGGCCGCATCGCCTCCCGCTACGGGGTGAGCGTCAACCAGATAAAGAAGTGGAACAACCTCAAATCCGCCAACATCCGCGCAGGGCAGACGCTTTACATCTACGGAGCCACCAAAAATCCGTCATCGGCGAAATCCTCGTCATCCACCAAATCATCCGCTTCCGGCAGGACAAGCACATACACCGTACGCCAGGGCGATTCCCTCTACAATATCGCGAAACTATACCCTGGTGTAAGCGCTGAAAACATCAAGAAAGCCAACGGCATGAAGAGCGACAAGATAAGGCCGGGGCAGAAGCTGAAGATTCCACTTCCATAGATAGGGGAACCCTAAGCAAGCAGTTTCTTTATCAGGGAGAAAAACCTGTAAGGCATATACCTTAAAGGCACATCAATGCTGCGCGGCGAGCACAGCACGGAGCGGGTATGGGAGAATGCAAGGAAACTCTCCTTTCCATGGTAATGTCCCATACCGGAATTGCCGACTCCGCCGAAAGGCAGGGAAGGATTGGCAATGTGCATTATGGTGTCATTGATGCACGCACCGCCGGAGCTTGTACGGCGAATTAGATTCCAGCCTTTTCTTTCTTCCCCGAAATAATAGAGAGCCAATGGCTTAGCTCTTGACAGTATAAAGTCAACGGCCTCATCCAGACTGTCATATTCAAGCAACGGAAAGACAGGGCCGAAGATCTCATCCTGCATCACCGGGGAGTCCGGCCGGACACCACCAAGAAGCGTCGGCTCGACATATAGTTCAGTTTTATCGGTATGTCCACCAGCAAGTATTTCACCTTCAGACAGATAAGAAACAACTCGGGAAAAAGCGCGTTCACCGGACATCCTTGCGTAGTACATGCTCCGCTCCGGATGCCTACCCAGAAGCGCGCAAACAGCGTCTTTGAATTTCCGAACAAAGTCCTCTTTGAGCCCTCTTCGTATAAGGATATAGTCCGGTGCGATGCAGGTCTGTCCGGCATTGATGACCTTTCCCCACACCACACGCCTTGCTGCTACAGCCATATCAGCTCCGTCATCGATGATGCAGGGGCTCTTGCCTCCAAGTTCAAGTACTACCGGGGTCAGATTTTTGGCGGCAGCCTCCATAGCCACCTTCCCGAGCGCTGGGCTGCCTGTGAGGAAAATCAGATCATAGCGCTCCGCAAGCAAGGCTTCGTTGACCTCCCGATGCCCTTGGAAATGCGCTATATATTCCGGTGCAAAACACTCATCGAGCATCTTGCCGAGAACCTCACTCACATTAGGGGCATGAGGGGAGAATTTCAGTACTGCGGTGCACCCGGCGGCGATTGCTCCCACGAGTGGATTAAGGGCAAGCTGGACCGGATAATTCCACGGAGAGACTATCAGCACTGTACCAAGAGGTTCTGTCACAATATAACTTCTTGACGGAAAACACGAAAGTGGAGTGCGGCAACGTTTCCTCGAGGCCCAGCGGCCAAGATTCCTTATGGCGTCTTTGATTTCACCACGCACAATGCTGACTTCCGTCAGGAAAGCTTCCTCCTTTGACTTATGAAGATCCTTCCACAGAGCTTCATACAGAGCCTCTTCCCATTTATCAAGAGCAGCGTCCAGCTTTTTCAGCGTGTCGCGCCGATAATCCAGTACGAGGGTGGACCCGCTCCGGAAAAAGTCGCGCTGAGCCTTGATGGTCTGCGGTATGGTCATCATTTCGGATAATACTTTGGCCAACAGGATTTGAGGTAGAGTTTCAGCGAATCTTCATGCTTGTTCTCCTGAGGCTGATAGAACACTCGTCCGGCAAACTCTTCAGGCATATATTCCTGATCAGCAAAATGCCCGGGGAAGTCGTGCGCATACTTGTACCCGTCAGAGTACCCGAGTTCTGCCATCAGCTTGGTCGGGGCATTGCGCAGATACAGAGGTACCGCAGCAAGAGAATTGCTTTTTGCTGCAGCAAGAGCCGCATCTATAGCAAGATAAGCCGAATTGCTTTTGGGAGAGCTCGCCAGATAAATAGCACATTCACTAAGCGGAATACGTGCCTCGGGCATGCCGATACTGTGTACAATCCTGAAAGTGGCGTCGGCAAGCAGCAAGGCGTTCGGGTTAGCAAGACCTATATCCTCCGCAGCGAGAATGCAGAGACGCCGTGCAATAAAAAGCGGGTCTTCACCTCCATCCAGCATTCTTGCCATCCAATAAACCGCCGCGTTGGGATCTGAACCCCGGACACTCTTGATAAAAGCAGAGATTATATCGTAGTGCATCTCTCCACCTTTGTCATATATCGCCACATTGTCCTGAAGGCACGATGTGACCGTAATGTTGTCTATCACAGCCTTTTCCTGGCCGGAAGCGGCATCGATGACAAGTTCAAGGATATTGAGAAGTTTGCGGGCATCTCCGCCGCTGTGCCTGAAGAGCGCCTCGGTCTCGCGAACCTCAATCTTCTTGTGCTTAAGCACTTCGTCCTCCGACAATGCCCTGTCGAGAAGCATCTGCAGGTCCTTCACTTCAAGGCTCTTGAGCACAAAGACCTGACAACGGGACAGAAGAGGGGTAATGACTTCAAAAGACGGATTT
>CAKUYG010000066.1 GCA_934702165.1 uncultured Bacteroidales bacterium
GCTTCAGGGGCTGACCGTGACGAGGGCAACGGATGGTTCGTGGGCTATCCTATCGATGTCATCTATGATTATCAGTATGAGGGCATCTGGCAGCAGGATGACAAGTACCTCGACATCCTCGTGCCTGGCGGCAATGTGGGTATGATCAAGGTGAAGTACACCGGTGACTACAATGAAGACGGCACTCCTACCCGCTCCATCAACGCCTCAGACAGACAGATCCAGAGCATGGAGCCTAAGTTCCAGGGCGGCTTCAACACCCGCGTGGCCTACAAGGGATTTGAACTCAGCGCTGTAGGTGCGTTCAAGTGCGGCGGTATCCTCATCAGCTCCCTCCACTCATCAAGCGGCTACCTCAACATGCTTACCGGCCGTCGCGGCAATGTCGATGTGGATTACTGGACGCCTGAGAACACCGGAGCCCGCTATCCTCTCCCTGGAGGCATCCAGGACGGTGACAACCCTAAGTTCGGCAGCACCCTCGGATACTTCGATGCTTCATACATCAAGCTCCGCACCATCACCCTCGCCTACACCTTCAACGACATGAACTGGCTCCGCAAGCTCGGTGCAAGCAACCTGAGAGTGTACGCCACGGTGCAGAATCCTTTCGTCATCTATGCTCCGTTCACTTCAGAGTGCGGACTCGACCCGGAGACCAACTCATACAACGACCAGAACGTGGCCGTCAGCATGAAGTCAGGTTCCCACAGTCTACCTATCATCGGCACCAACTCGCCGACTACCCGTAACTATCTTTTCGGAATCAATTTGACATTCTAATCTGATACAATCATATTATGAGACAATCAACGATCAAAATACTTTGCGCAGCCGCTCTCGCAGCCGGTATGGCGGTATCCTGCTCCAAGGTGTTGGACGAGAAGCCGCGTGCGACCCTCACTCCGGAGTTCTTCAAGTCGGAGCAGGGCATCAAGGGCGGTCTGACCTCCCTGTACGCCCACCTGCGCTACATTTATGGGCAGGCATACTACTACAATATCTGCGAGACAGGTACTGACGAGGCCACATGGGCCCACGATGCCGACAACAACTTCAAGGACGCCGACCTTTCAGGAGTAGGCAACCTTACATCGACATCCAGCCGTTCCGATGTGCTTTGGGGTACTGCTTTTGCCAATATCAACACCTGCAGCGGCATCATCGAGAATGCTGCCGAGGTCGGCATCAGCGAGTCCCTCATCTCCGAGGCCAGGTTCTTCCGTGCTTTCGACTACTTCCAGCTTGTGCAGACTTTCGGGGGCGTGCCTCTCGATCTTGGTGCAGGTGAACTGAAGTTCAATACCACCCCGTCACGTACATCAGTGCGCAATACCGTACCGGAGGTTTATACAAAGGCCATCTTCCCTGATCTCAAGACTGCCGTCGAGAACCTTCCGGATGCCGGACGTGTCACAGGCGGCGCGACCAAGACCCTTGCAAGGCTTTTCCTCGCCAAGGCATACCTGACCTACGCATGGTGGCTTGAGAACCCTAAGGGCATCGCCACCTACCCGGAGTGCAGCCGCACCGATCCTGACGGACACGATGCCAAGTGGTATTTCCAGGCAGCTTATGACACCGCCCTCGAAGCCATCAACAACCCGGCCGGTTTCGGTCTGATGGAGAATTACTACGATGTCAACAACGCCCTCTTCGACCGCAACAAGGAGATTCTCCTCTATGCTGACCACACCGAGGCTGACGAGTTCTACAATGCCGGCTCACTCTATTATGGAAGCGGCAGCGCCCCGGACAACTTCGCCGGCTGGATGATCAACTGGAACTATCCTAACCTCAGGCTTCTTGACGCCTCAGGCAACCAGGTCGAGTCCACCCCGCGTACCGCCGAGCAGCCTTACGGCAGGCCTTGGACACGTATGTGCCCGACTGTGGAGGTTCTCCGTGACATCTTCAATGACAAGGAGCATGACTCCCGCTTTGACGGGACTTTCACCAGCGTATACCGCGGCAACTGGGACAAGACCGGCAAGACCTTCACCGAACTCTTCGGAGCCAACGGCATGAGCGTCAAGCTTGGTGAGCCTGTCCTCACATTCCTGGGCGAGCAGCCGGAGACCGCAATCTCCTATCCGTCGCAGGGATCCAAGGACAATATCGGAGTAGGTACTCTCCCTGGCAGGGCTGACTACGTGGTGGGTCCGGAGGACATCAACCGTCAGTGCTTCCCTGGACTTTGGAAACTCGGACCTTACCGTACCGACAACAACGGCTCGGTGGGCCAGCCTAACGCCGGCAGCACCCGTCCTTTCAACATTGCCAAGTTCTCTGAACTTTATCTTGTGGCCGCGGAGGCCGCTGTCAAGGGGGCGACCGGAAGCATGAGCGCCCGTGATCTTGTCAATGTGCTCCGTGAGCGTGCCGGAAGGTGGAACAAGGGCGCCGATGATGCCAACATCCGCAACAAGCAGGTTGACTACAGCGAGCAGATGGTTGCTGCCACTCCTGCCAAGATAGATATCAACTATATCCTCGATGAGCGTATGCGCGAGTACTACGGCGAGGGCTACCGCTGGCAGGATCTTGTCCGCACCCAGATGTGGAAGGAACGTGCCGCAAGCTACTCCATCGCAGGACACAACTTCTACGACAAGAGGGAACTCAAGACCTACAACAGGACTATCGAGGACTTCCACTACCTCCGCCCTATTCCGCAGGGACAGCTCGACGGCATGGAGATGACCGTAGAGGAGAAGGAGGCATACCAGAACCCTGGTTATAGGAACAAGTGATTTGGTTATACTGAGTGGAAAGAAGGCGACCGTGAGGCCGCCTTCTTTTTTTTGAATGCACATTTCTCCGGATATGTAACATGCGCGGATGTTTCTCGGATTTTTTTGTTACATTGCGAGAAATCAGACACGTAATGAGTAACACTATTGCGGCGCGGCTCGCATGCTGCGTGATGATGGCCATCGCGCCGTTCATCGCCCGCTCACAGACAAAACTGTTCACGACAGCCGGGGAAATATCCTGCAGTTCCATCAACCAGATAATGCAGGACAGCCGCGGCATGATATGGATTTCCACGGAGGACGGTCTCAACCGCTACGACGGGGTGAAATTCACCACGTACAGACATATCGCCGATGATCCGAACTCGCTATGCCACAGCTATGTCAAGACTGTGGTCGAAGACTCTGCCGGAAGGCTGATCATCGGGACTTACAACGGGTTGCAGATATATGACAGGGGCAGGGGCAGTTTCTACAGGCAGGCTGTGCACCCGGACGGGAGCGTCTACCACAGTAATGTAAACTGCATTCTCGAGAGACGAGACGGGGAAATCCTGGTATCAGGCAACAATCTCGTATCCCTTCATGAGGCGGACGGAATCCTTACGGTGGAACCTGTGGAGCTGCCGGTCCCGACCAGCATGCTCAGCTATATAGCCGAAGACCATGATGGCAACCTCTGGCTCGTCCGTAACGGCAAGTGGCTGCACCGTGTCTCTCCTTCAGGGGACAGCAGCACTTATAGTTTTATCGGGAACGAAGGCTCGATATCGTGCTTGTGCGTGGACACCTATGGCAATGTGCTTGTGGGTACCGGTGGAGACGGGCTGTTTGTGTACCGCAGACAGTCAGATGATTTTGTACATGTCGAGCCTGAGGGGATTGTGGGGCTTAGGGTCAAGTCGATACTATCGGACTCCCGGACGGGCACCCTGGTAGGATCTGACGGTAACGGTATCTTCAGCTTCAACAGCAAAGACTTGACTCTCAGGCAATATCCTTTCGGGGACAGCCATTTCAATACCGTGAACTCCAAGATTCACTCCATATTGTGCGACAATTCCGGCAATCTGTGGGTCGCCGTATATCAAAAGGGAGTGATGATGATACCGGGGCAGGTCAACAATTTCCATTATATCGGATCGGGCTCCGTTGATGCCAATCTCATAGGGGATGCGTGCGTGAACGCCATCCGCAAAGACGGCTCCGGTACTCTCTGGGTCGGAACCGATAATGACGGGCTCTACAGGATTGACCCCTCCGGCAAGACCCGCCACTATGCTGCGGGAAGGGAAGCGCCTGCCACTGTGATGAGTCTGTTCGAGGATTCCGGCGGGACCATCTGGATAGGGTCATATCTTAAAGGACTGCACAGGCTGGACCGGCGGACGGACAGGATAGAGCACATAGGCGGGCTCTTGGATCAGGACGGGAAAGAGGCCGAGAACATCTACAGTTTCGCCGAGGACAGCGACGGCAGGATATGGGTCGCTTCCATGGGGAACGGGCTGTTCTGCCTTGATCCTGTAAGCGGGAAAGTTACACGGATACCATCTGACAAGGTCCATAACAACTGGATCACCTCCCTGCACCATTCTCCTTCAAACAGGTTGTATGTCGGCACTTATGATGGAGTAGGATACCTGGAACTCTCGGGGGATAGCATGGCTGGCAAGTGGCTGAGTACCCGGGAAATAGTCTATTCCATCCATGAGGACAATGCCGGGCGTCTCTGGCTCGGTACTGATGAAGGGCTGCATCTGCTGGACCCGCGCAACGGGGAGGACATGCTGCTCAATGTGGATGACGGATTGCCGAACAATGCCGTCTATGCCGTCTGTGGGGATGCTGATGGAGACATCTGGACTAGTTCCAACTCTGGATTGTCACGCTACAGCGTCACCGATGGACGCTTCGTCAATTATTATTATAGTGACGGGCTTCAGGGCAATGAGTTCACTAAAGGTGCATCTTTCCGTGACAACGGAGGAAATCTCTGGTTCGGAGGCACCAACGGAGTGACATGGTTCAACCCCAAAGAAATCACGGTGCCGCACAAAATATGGACACCGAGGATCACTGGCCTTTATGTGGACGGGATTCCTGTAAGGATGGGCATGAAAAGCGGAAGCCGATATATGATAGATTCTCCTGTAGAGGATACGGAAAGAATAGATCTCGGCTACAGTCAGAATTCGTTGAGCGTGGAATTCAGCGCCCTTGAACTGAACAGTCCAGAACGGCTCCAGTGGCAATACCGGCTTGGCGGCAACTGGATGACACTCCCTCATGGACAGAGCACCATTTCTCTGGTGGATCTTGCTCCTGGCCGGCACACTCTGACATTCAGGGCCCTTGACTACGATCATGCCTCTCCGGAGAAGTCCTTCGAAATCATGATCCGGCATCCGTGGTGGAGTTCCTGGTGGGCCGTTCTTCTCTATGCCGCGTTTGCCGTCATCGCCGTTTGGGATATAAGACGTAGGATACGCAACCGCAGGGATCTGCAGAAGATAGAGACATTTACCAACCTCTCCCATGAGATACGTAATCCGATGTCACTCATAATCAGTCCGGTACAGAAACTGCTGGCTGTGGACCATGATCCTTCGAGGCAGCTTGCATACCGCTCCATCATGAAGAATTCCGAGAGGATTGTCAAACTGATGGATCAGATGATGGATGCCCAGAAGATCGACAGGGGGCAGATGAATCTGCATTTCAGTCAGACTGATCTCGTGCCGTTCGTGGCCGAAACCGTCTCGATTTTCAATGCGCAGGCGGCAGAGCGGGGCATAGATTTCACTTTCCGTCATGAGGGGATTGACAGCCTTCAGTTGTGGGTGGACAGGAGCGGTCTTGACAAGATAATCGTGAACATCCTTTCCAATGCATTCAAGTTTACCGGTGATTCAGGTAAAATAAGTGTAAGCCTTGGCGAAGAGAAAGGTATGGCTGTGTTGCGTTTCACAGACAGCGGCATCGGCATGAGTGAGGACGAGCGCAGGCATATTTTCGAGCGTTTCTGGCAGGCCGAAAAGGGGCGCGACGCACGCAAGGGCGGTGCCGGTATAGGCATGAATCTCACCCGCTCCCTTGTAAGGTTGCATCACGGTACCATCAGTGTGGATGCCAATCCGGAAGGGCAGGGAACGCAGTTTACGGTCCGTCTTCCAGAGGGGTGCGCCCACCTGAAACCGGATCAGATGTCATCAGAGGAAGAGTCCCGCGGGGAGAACAAACGGACATGCGTATGTCCGGAGGTGGAAACGAAAGCGGCGCCTTCTCACAAGACAAGCGGACGGAGACATGTCGTGATGATTGTCGATGACGATGATGAGATAAGGAATTATCTCGTGGCCGAACTGTCGGCTGAGTATCGCGTGATCTGCTGCGCGGATGGACAGGAAGCTCTGGACATGGCACTTAAGGAGAGACCGGAACTGGTGGTGAGCGATGTCATGATGCCGGGGATGGACGGGTTCGAACTGTGCCGTCAGATACGTAAGAACATCAATCTCAATTCCACTCCGGTAGTCCTGCTGACCGCCAAGTCGGACACTTCCGATAACGCCCAGGGCCTCGATTCAGGAGCTGACGCCTACTTGACAAAGCCGTTCAACATAGAGATACTGTCCCGGACGATATCTAACCTGCTGCGCTCCCGTGCCAGGTTGAAGAATGTGTACGGCGGCAGCCAGAACCAGGAGGACAAGGTTGAGAGGCTCACTCTGAAGTCCCCTGATGACAAGCTGATGGACAGGATAATGCGGGTCATCAACGAAAACCTCAGCAATCCGGACCTCAAGGTGGAGGATATCACAAAGGAGGTCGGAATCAGCCGCGTGCATCTGCACCGCAAGCTGAAAGAGATGACGAACTACTCCACCCGTGATTTTATCCGCAACCTCCGCCTCAACCAGGCGGCACGCCTGCTGCGGGAGAACCGGCACAGTATCGCGGAAGTCTCGGATCTTACCGGCTTCTCCAATCCGAATTATTTCTCCACCGTCTTCAGCCAGACCTTCGGGATGTCACCGAGCGAGTATATGAAGAAAGGGAACTAGTCGGCGTAGCTGAGCTCGTCCAGCAGTCTGCCGGCTCCGCACACCTTGTCCACGATGAATAGCAGGTAGCGGATGTCAAGACAGATGTTGCGGCAGAACTCCGGATCGAAGGCGACATCACTCATCGTCCCTTCCCAGACACGGTCGAAGTTGATCCCGATAAGGTTGCCGTCCGCGTTGATGACCGGACTTCCGGAGTTGCCTCCGGTGGTGTGGTTGGTCGCTATGAAGCAGACGGGAGTCTCGTTGTAGAGTCCGGTGGCGTACAGGTTGCGCAGGCTCTGCGGGATGTTATAGTCGAATATGTCCGGATTGTCCTTCTCCATGATTCCGCTCAGGGTCGATACGGCCTTGTAGCGGATGCCGTCGGCAGGCTCATATCCGTCCACTTTCCCGTATGCTACGCGCAGTGTCAGGTTGGCGTCCGGGTAGAATGCCTTTTCCGGGCTGAATTCCATCTGTCCCTGCATGTAGTTCTTGTACTCACGTGTGATCTCCCCGTTGATGGCGGTGTACTTCTTTAGAAGCACGTCGTTGTAATGCTCTGTGAAAGCCTTCCTGAATGCATAGGCTTCGGAGACGGCGACTCCTGTGGTGTCTCCCGTGGCCAGAGGACCGCTGAACAGGCTGTCCGCCCAGTTGCGTATGCTGCCGAAACGTTCCATGCTGCAGAAATAGTAATCCGGTTTGAACTTGTCCGGGACGTTGTCCCTGTAGTCCTCCATCACGGCAATGAAACTCTCCTTGTCCACCGGCAGATACCAGTCCTTGTAGAAAGCTTCGGCAACCGTGCCCCTTGTGTCCGGCGCGGCTTTGACAAGGGAGGACGCGAACTGCGGGAGTTCTGCCGTGAGGGCTGATTCCAGAGTGTATTCTCGGGCGAAATTCCATGGTTCCAGTTCTTTGTAAAGGGAGTCGAGCCTGTCGAGGACGCCCTCATGGGCAGTTCCCTCCGCCCATGTGCGGAAACTAGCCTCGTATGCTTTTTTCGTGTCCACGGTGTGCATCTTGCGGATGCCTTTCATCTCGCCCTGCCATTTCTTCCAGGCGTTGGACACGCTCGCGTTCTTGGCGGAGTAGCGTATCCGAATGTCCTGGCTTGCTCCCATGTACTTTCTCTGGATGTCCAGCCGTTTTGTCCGCAGCGCTATCTTGGCCGGATCCGAGACTTCGGAGATGTAGCGGACTGCGTCGGAGGTGATGTATTCCCTGGTGCTGCCCGGAAATCCGTATATGAAGGTGAAGTCGCCTTCCTTTATCCCGGCCCTTGATATCTTGAAGTATTTCTTCGGGCGGTATGGCACGTTGTCCTCGCTGTATGCGGCAGGTTCGTTGTCCTTGCCGGCGTAGATGCGAAAGATCGAGAAATCCCCCGTGTGCCGTGGCCACATCCAGTTGTCGGTGTCCCCTCCGAACTTTCCGATGGATGAAGGCGGGGCCCCGACAAGCCTGATGTCCGTGAATTCACGGTAGACGAAGAGGTAGAAGCGGTTGCCATAGTAGAACTCTTCCACCTCGGCTTTCGCTCCCTTTTTGCCTTCCACGGCTTTGCGGACAAGCTCCTCCTCGACTTTCTTCCTGTCGTCCGCGCTGAGGATCTCGGCGGTGACATCCTCCATGTAGTCAAGGAACTTCACGCTGAGCCCGGGGTTCGGCAGCTCATCTTTGCGCTCCAGCGCCCAGAACCCGTCTTTGAGGTAGTCGTGCTCCACGGAACTGTGTTTCTGGATGTAGCTGTATCCGCAGTGGTGGTTGGTGAACAGTAGCCCTTCCGGGGAGACCAGCTCGCCTGTGCAGCCGCCACCGAACAGCATTACGGCATCCTTGAGGGATTCGCGGTTGATGCTGTAGATGTCTTCCGCCGTAAGCTTGAAGCCCTTGGCGTGCATGTCATCGATTCGCTGGGATATGAGGGCGGGAAGCCACATCCCCTCGTCTGCCAGGACCGGTGCGGCGGCGAGCAGCAGCGCTGCTGCGATGGAGGTCAGTTTTCTCATGCTACGCTATCTGTGGTTTTCCCGGGCGCTCACGCCTTTCATTTTCTTCTATCTTTCTTTCCGGCATCTTGTTTTTCTGGAGTTCCTCCCATTCGAGGCGGTTGCGGAAGATGTCGATTGCCGTGAAGATGGCGGCCCGCATGGAGCGCGGGTCGGCCTCATCGCGTCCTGCCATTTCGAATGCAGTGCCGTGGTCAGGTGAGGTGCGGACGACAGGCAGTCCTGCCGTGAAATTCACCCCGTCCTCGAAAGAGAGGGCCTTGAACGGTGCGAGTCCCTGGTCGTGGTACATAGCCAGGGTCGCGTCGAAGTTCTCGTAGTGGCTGAGGCCGAAATACCCGTCAGGTGAGAACGGGCCGAAAGCCAGTATTCCCTCTTCCGTGGCTTTGCGGATGGCCGGGATGATTATGTCCTGTTCTTCCGTGCCGAGAAGCCCGCCATCACCGCTGTGCGGGTTGAGGCTCAGCACCGCGATGCGCGGCTGGTCAATGACGAAATCCTGCTTGAGCGACTGGTTGAGCAGGCGCAGCTTGCTGAGAATCTTTTCCTCTGTGATCTGTGACGGGACGTCCTTGAGGGGGATGTGCCCGGTGACTACTCCGAGCTTGAGCCTGTGGCTGACCATGAACATGGCCACATCCTTGACTCCGAAGGCATGCTGGATGTATTCGGTATGTCCCGGGAAGCCGAAACCCTCGTTGGACATGGCTTTCTTGTTGATCGGCCCCGTGACAAGTACATCAATCTTGCCGTCCTTCAATTCTTTGATAGCAGTCTGAAGAGAGAGGATTGCGCCTTTTGCCGATTCTGCCGTGGCCTGCCCCGGTTCGGCATAAGTGCTGTCAGGCAGGCAGTTGACTATGTTGATGCGTTTCGGGTGCGCCTCATCGGCGCTTCCGATGGCGTTGGTGTCCATCTGCTCTATCTCAGGGATTGATTTGCGGTAGAAACCGAAAAGTTTCGATGATCCGTAGATCACTGGGGTGAACTGCTCAAGTATCCTCGGATCTGCGAGTGCCTTGATGATGACTTCATATCCGATGCCGTTGGAATCACCCTGGGTGATACCCACAACTATTTTGTCGTTCTGCATATATTATTGTGTCTTTGATTCTTCATATCCGCTGTCTTCCGGAAGACCGGGCATTGAATACGCTGCCACGGCCAGCCTGTCGCAGCGCTCGTTTTCCGGATGTCCTGCGTGTCCTTTTATCCAATTGAAATTCAACTTGAAATGTCCTGCGAGCTCATCGAAACGTGCCCACAGATCCTGGTTCTTTTTCCGCTTCCAGCCCAGGGTTATGGTGTTGACCACGTATGTGGAGTCACTGAAAACATTGACCTCTGCTCCCTCCCAGCGTATCGCTTCGAGCCCCTTGATTACGGCGAGCAGCTCCATGCGGTTGTTGGT